>CAZHXL010000004.1:45794-46952 GCA_964536575.1 uncultured Clostridia bacterium
CCGCCTGAAGAAGCTTTTTCACCCGCTTCTCAACAAACTTCAAGCTATACTTCTCCTACATCAAACTTTGTCGATAAGGTTTTTGCTTTTGATAACAATGAGTTTAACAACTCACCAGTAAATATGTCCTCAAACCAGACATCTGATAATGATCAGTTAGAGGTTGATAGAGGGCCAATATTTGACTTAGATGCTCCACCAACAAGTGATCCTGCCTTTGAGCTAGATCTTAATGATATTGCCTATACTACGGCTGAACAAAACATTCCATCGCCTACTACTAATGAGTCAACACCTTTTAAGGCAAGTGGTGAAAAGGGTTTTGACTTAAGTGGGCCAACTTTTGATTTAACTCAAGCACAGCAACATCAACAGCCTTTACAAGCAGAAGAAATGAATCTAGATGTCCAAGATGATCCTTATGAATCTACTCAAATAATGGGATCAGCCTCTCGTAAAGAATTACAAGCTGCTTATGCAACATATTCACCTGCTAGAGAAGAAAAAGCAGATACAAGTGAAAGTGAATCTTCTTCACATTTAGAACTAGATGTTGATTTAACTAGTGAGCAATCTTCTAAATACAATCAAAAACAAAGTGTCTCATCTTCAAATTATCAAGATAGCCCATCAGAAATACATTATGATGATTTTACTCCACTAGATTTAGAACCTTTAGAGGAAGTAAACCCTCCTCATAGTATTCAACCACATGTAGTAACAGATGAATTGCCTGCTATTAATGACGAAGATGTTTTAGATCCAACTTCAGAGATCAAAAAAGAACCTTTATTAGATTTATATGATATTGCTTCATCATCAACCTTAGCTTATCAAAGTACATCACCTCCACTCCCAACAATGGCTTATCCCCCTATTTCAATACCATCTTACACTGAAACTCCTAACTATCCTGTTGATGATAGTTTAAGTATGGCACGTATTACTGGCTCAAATGATAATCCTAGAATAACAATAGAAACAATGCCTCAACTCCCACAACCACAGAACTTTGAGCCTCAATCAACCATTGATTCTACAGATGTATTAGAATTACAAGATAATGCTATTGCTGCACAACCCCCAATTTTTGAGCCATTTGCAGAATCAATGACAGAGCAAACTAGTTCTAACTCACTAGTAATCTAGTCAATAAAG
>CAZHXL010000004.1:46962-52249 GCA_964536575.1 uncultured Clostridia bacterium
TAGTTCTAACTCTAATTATTCTTATCACCCAATCTACTCTGAGCCTATAGAAGAGCCAGCCATTTTGGAGACCTCAGATACAGAAGTTGCTAACTCAACACCTTATAACTTAGAAGACTCCTCATCAGAGTTAGAAATAGAGGAGACTTCTTCACAGCTAGACCTAGAACAAGAGCCAGCACAATATTATTTGGAAAATGAATCTGTATATTCCGATGAACCGCTTGCTGACTTAGTAACCCCAGAATTAGAAAATCAACCTGATTATGCTTCCTCATATTACCAGTCTAACTATCAAGAACAATCACCTACAGATGATGTACTAGATGAAGAAGAAACCTCAGCACCAATTGCAGAAGAAGTAACAGGAACGGCAACAACAGCAAATTTGTATCAACAAGTACCAATGCTACCAACGCCACCAATACCACCAATACCACCAGTGCTACCAATGCCAGAATTACCTCCTGTGCCGCCTGTTTTACATATTACTCCGCGCTCAGATTTGCCAACATTACCATCAATGCCCGCGCTTGAGCTACCTTCTGAGCCTCCACCACCAATGGTTAATCATCCAATTGCTGTAGTTGCTCCAATGGCAATCACTAGTATAGATCAAATTCCTCAACATCTTGTCGATGAAATTGTTAGACGAGTTGTCGCTCAGCTTAGCGAAAGTGTGGTGAGAGAAATTGCTTGGGAAGTAGTACCAGACTTAGCTCAGATTATGATTAAAAAACAGTTAAGTCAAAATAATGGTAAGTAATATTGTTTATACTAGACTTTATAGGGGTATTTTTCTAAGATGAATATCACAGAAAATCAACTACAAGCGATTATGGGAAGCAATCCTAATATAGGTAATTGGGTTGATCCATTAAATGAAGCAATGGCTAAATTTGGGGTAAATAACCGAGATCGTGTTGCTGCGTTTCTTGCACAAATTGCTCATGAGTCTGGAGAGTTAATGGTTTTAGTCGAAAATTTAAATTACTCAGCTAAACGACTTATGCAAGTTTGGCCAAAGCGATTCCCAACTCTACAAAAAGCAATGCAATATGAACATAATCCAGAAAAACTAGCTAATTTTGTCTATGCTAATAGGATAGGTAATGGTAATGAAGCAAGTGGGGATGGTTGGGAGTTTCGAGGTCGTGGAGTTATTCAAATGACAGGACGGGGTAACTATAAAGCTATTGGTAAAGCCTTAACATTAGATTTAGAAAAAAATCCAGAAAACCTAGAGGACCCGAAATATGCAGCACTTTCTGCTGCTTACTTTTGGCAATCACATGGGCTTAATGAACTAGCTGATAATAGAGTAAATGACAATGATGATGAAGATTTTATTACAATATCTATCAGAATAAATGGTGGTAAAGTTGGGCTAAAAGAACGAATCAAACTTTGGACATTGGCTAAAAGTGTCATTTAAGTTAGTAAAATAGCATTTCGGCAGGTGGTAGTGATACCACGTTAGAATTTGATACTTTAGAATAAGCGCGTAGAGGTTTAAGTTGGTAAATCCGCCTTTTTCCTCTGTGCGCTTTTTAGTTTTTGTGGTTAAATTTCTCTTTTGCAAAATCAGATAACACAATCAAATAACACAATGATAATAAGGTCAAAATCATAATTTATGGAAATAGCTAAAACATACGAACCAAAAGAAATAGAAAGTAAATGGTACCCTATTTGGGAAAGTCGCGGCTACTTTATTGCTCAGTCTAAATCAGAAAAACCTGCCTTTTGTATCTCTATACCTCCTCCCAATGTAACAGGCTATTTACATATGGGACATGCATTGCAACATACACTAATGGATACACTTACACGTTGGCGACGTATGCAGGGCTATAATGCCTTATGGCTTCCTGGTACTGATCATGCAGGTATTTCTACTCAAATTGTAGTAGAAAAAAAATTGTGGGAGCAAGAAAAACTTACTCGTAAAGACATTGGTCGTGAAGAATTTGAACGTCGTATTTGGCAGTGGAAAGAGCATGCAGGTGGTACTATTCAGCGTCAAGTACGTAAGGAAGGCGCGAGTTGCGATTGGACAAGGGAGCGATTTACTCTAGATGAGGGTTTATCACAAGCTGTAAAAGAAGTTTTTGTCCGTCTTTATGAAGAAGGTTTGATATATCGTGGTGCTTATATGGTTAATTGGTGTCCTAAAGATCAAACTGCTTTGTCAGATTTGGAAGCACCTAAAAAAGAAGTTAAAGCCAAGCTTTATCATATTGCTTATCCTGTTAAGGGTAGCGATGAAAAGATAGTTGTAGCAACTACTAGACCTGAAACAATGCTTGGAGATACTGGTGTCGCAATACATCCTAATGATGAACGCTATAAAGCTTTTCATGGGAAACACGCAATTTTACCATTAGTAGGCAGAGAGATTCCTTTTGTTTGTGATGAAATCGTAGAAATGGACTTTGGTACAGGTGTAGTCAAAGTAACCCCAGCACATGATCCTAATGATTTTAAGATGGGGCTTACACATAATTTGCCACAAATTAGCATAATTGATAAGTTTGGCAAAATGACTGAAGATGCTGGAGCGGAATTTGTAGGCTTAGACCGTTTTGCTGCCCGTAAACTTGTTCTAGAAAAGCTTGAAGCACAAGGATTTTTAGTAAAAATTGAAGACTACACCCACAAAGTAGGACATTGCCAACGTTGCGAGACAGTGCTTGAACCACTTATTTCTACTCAATGGTTTGCCGTAATGAAACCTCTTGCTGAAGAGGCCATTAAAGCTGTCCAAGATGGCCGCACTCAGTTTATTCCTGAAAATTGGACAAAGGTTTTCTATGATTGGTTAGAAAATATCCAAGATTGGTGTATTTCTCGCCAACTTTGGTGGGGGCATCGAATCCCTGCTTGGTATTGTCAGGATTGTCCAAAAGTAATTGTTACACGTGAAACACCTACAACTTGCCCTGATTGTAATAGTCAAAGTCTTCGACAAGATGAAGATGTACTTGATACTTGGTTTTCTTCTGCGCTTTGGCCTTTTTCTACCCTAGGTTGGCCAAATGAAACTGATGACCTAAAGACTTTTTATCCAACAACAGAAATGATTACAGGTTTTGACATTATCTTTTTCTGGGTAGCACGAATGATGATGATGGGACTTAAATTTATGGGAGATGTTCCATTTAAAAGAGTCTACATCACAGGGTTAGTACGTGTTGATGGTGAAAAAATGTCAAAAATGAAAGGCAATGTAGTTGACCCACTAGATGTATTTGATCGCTATGGAACTGACGCAGTTCGTTTTACCTTAGCTGGTTCTGTTACTGGTGGTACAGATGTTGACTTACAGGAAGTAAAACACAAAGTTGAAGGGCGGGAAATTAAAGAATACCCCAAGATGGAGTCTGCCCGTAACTTTGCTAATAAGATTTGGAATGCTTCTAGGTTTGTATTGATGAACCTAGAGGGAACAGCATTTAACGAGAATCCATTTGATGAAACTGCTTCGCGCTATGACAAATGGATTTTATCTCGTCTTAACCATGCTAGTGCTGATATTAACGTGGCTTTAGACCAATTTCGTTTCTATGATGTGACACAAACGCTTTATCACTTTTTCTGGAATGATTTTTGTGATTGGTATATTGAACTTGCTAAACCCTTAGTAACAGCCAAAGAAGTTACGCCTGAAGTAGTAAAAGCGCGTCAAAGAATTATGTATATTTTAGAAAAATCCCTACGTTTGCTTCATCCAGTAATGCCCTATATTACTGAAGAGCTATGGCAGAGACTTCCGCATCAAGGAGAGTCGATCTCGATAGCGGCATTTCCTAGATCAGATCGTGATCAGACTTCTGATCACGATCTGAATGACGATCACGATCGCGATCTGAATTCTGATCAAGTAAATCAGATCAATGATCAGATCGAAGAAGAAATGCGATCTGTGATCACATTGATCACAAAGATCAGAAATGTGAGATCAGAAATGAATCTGCCTGCAAACGAGCTTTTGACCCTTAAGCTTGCGATCAAAGATGAAGCTTTACAAAAAGTGATCTCAGAAAGCGAAGACGCGATCAAACGTTTAGTCAAAGTTAAAGAGATAGAGATCAAATCTGATCTTGGATCACTAGATCGATCTGCTCGTGCTGTGATCTCAGGGATCGAGATCGCGATCCCATTAGCAGGGTTGATCGATCTAGAAAAAGAACGTGATCGACTTAATAAAGAATTAGCAAAGATCGAGGCAGAAGCTGAAAAACTTTCTAACCAATTAGCTAACCCTAATTTTGTTAATAAAGCTGCTGCTGAAAAAGTAGAGCAAGTTCGCAATCGACTAACAGACTTAAATGTTCAGCAGAAAACAATCAAAGATAATTTGGCAAATTTATAACTTGAGAATTACTAGGAACATGGCCATTTAGTCATGTTTCTAATTAAGATTATATTAAAGGTTAGGTATAGATGTGCAAATAGATAAAAATTTACTTTTTAGCTCAATTACTCAATTTTTGGATGAAGATTTAGGACGTGGAGACATCACCACTCAATCAACAGTTTTAGATGCTACTAAAGGTAGAGGCAGATTTTTAGCTAAACAGGAAATGATCATTGCTGGTTTAGAAGTGGCAGAGGCAGTTTTCAATTGTTTAGATCCAGAATTACAAATAGAAGCTTTTGTTTATGAAGGAGAACTAGTAAAAGCAAACACAGAGATTGCTAGACTAGATGGGCCTGCTAGTGTGTTACTAGCTGGTGAGCGACTAGCATTAAATTTAATGCAACGAATGTCTGGGATTGCTACGCTAACCAGTAAATATGTTGAAGCTGTAGCAGGAACTTCTTCTCGAATTGTGGACACTCGTAAGACTATGCCTGGGCTAAGAATGGTTGATAAATATGCAGTACAAATAGGTGGGGGGCATAATCACCGTTTTGGTTTAGACGATGGTATTTTGATTAAAGATAACCATATTATGCTTGCTGGTGGAATTGAGGTTGCTGTTAAACGTGCGCGTGATAGCGCAGGACATTTACATAAAATTGAAGTAGAAGTGGCCACTTTTGATCAACTCCAGGAAGCTATCAATGTAGGGGCAGACATAATTATGTTGGATAATATGCACCCGACCCAAGTAGCAGAAGCTGTTGAGATTGTACGCAAAAGCGAAAAAGGTAAACATATTTTGTTAGAGGCTTCTGGAGGCATCACTCTACAAAATGTTGCTGATTATGCTAAAGCAGGTGTAGATCTGATTTCTATAGGCGCGATTACACATTCTGCTCCTGCAATGGATATTAGTTT
>CAZHXL010000004.1:52259-52652 GCA_964536575.1 uncultured Clostridia bacterium
TTTTAAGATTGGTTTAGGGTACTAGTTATAATACGGCCTATTAAGTTTTTTGAAAACGCGAAAATTCTATTGGATCGTGGGCAGAAAAAACTTTTACTTCATTTGAATGAGTTTGTACAAGTTTGCGTAAACGGTCTTGGTTATCAAGTCTAGCCTGATCATCCATTTGAACAATATGTTGGAAAAGCCACAATCCCGTAGAACAATGATAACCTATTGGATCCATTTCGCCATGAAAGAAATAGGCATCTCCACAATGAAGTAACCAGCCTTCAGGGGTTTTAACGGCAACAGCACAGTGTCCATGAGTATGTCCTGTTACTGGAATAAGTAACACTTCTGAATCAGTGCCAGCTATTGCTTGTACTTTGTCAAATCCAAACCAACGCTCAC
>CAZHXL010000004.1:52662-53838 GCA_964536575.1 uncultured Clostridia bacterium
TTGTGTTCCCAATGAAACGGGCGATAGCGGTTTTTTTCTTTTAATGTTAGCGGGTTCATTGCTGCTTTATGTTCTGGAGCATAAACATGCACCTTTGCTTTAGGAAAATCTGGTAAGCCTCCAGCATGGTCTAAATCTAAATGAGTTACTACAATATGACGAACATCATCTAGCTTAAAGCCTAATTTAACAACTTGGCGGGCGGCTGTTTCTTCTGGGTCTAAACGGGGTCTAGTTATTAGTGTAAAGAGTTTTCCTAGTCGAGTTTTTGGGTCAGCAACATCTTGTAGGCCAATCCCTGTATCAACTAATATTAGACCTTCGTTAGTTTCAATTAATAAACAATGGCAAATCATCTCACCTGGCGAGAAAAAACCATACTCAGTACCAGAAGTTATACCTAATAAAGTTAAAAAGGGTAGTTTTTTAGGTTTTCCAGTGTTTTTATCAATAATAGTATTATATTTCGCGCCATTAATTAAAAAAGAAGTATAGGGACACATAGTGGCACAATTTAAGTGATGAATATGCATTGTTTAGATCCTTAAGTTTTTATCGAGCGTTAAGGATAGCACTAGGTGATAATATTTTTGAGCCATTTTGCCTAAATATTAAGCTTGCTAATAACTTTTAGGTTGAACCCTTTAGAAATAACATAGATAATAACCGTTCCAAAAAGATACAAATTTATTACACTTTAGCATGAGCGAAAATTTGGCCAACCTTAAAAAACTTACCTTTTATCAGTTGGAAAATTTTCTTGCGCAAATTTTTCACTTTGAGCAAATAGACTCTACTAACACTTTTTTAAAAAGATATTTTCAATCTGAGAGAGAAAGAGTTAAAGATCGTAGTTCTTTAGAAGGCATTGGAGCTATCGCCGACTTACAAACAGCAGGTCGCGGGAGACTAGCGCGGGTTTGGCATTCCCCTGTAGGAGAAGGGCTTTATTTTTCCCTTTTGCTAATGCCAAGGATAGATCCTATTAACATTACTTTAATTTCTTTAATGGCTGCCATTGCTACAGCAGAAGCTATTATGGATACTGCTAATGTGGTTGTAGATATAAAATGGCCTAATGATATTTTGATAAATAAACGAAAAGTGGCTGGTATCCTGATAGAAAGCGGCTTTGAAGGAAGTAACTTAAGCCATGTAGTAATTGGTATTGGCATA
>CAZHXL010000004.1:53848-57684 GCA_964536575.1 uncultured Clostridia bacterium
AACAAAAAGGCTTTCCAAGTGATCTTAATCGTCCTGCTACATCACTTTTTTTAGAAACTAATTTACTTATAGAAAGAAATAAGTTCTTACCTGTTTTGCTAGAAAAATTATCTAGTTGGTATGAAGTACTAAAAACTAGGTCTGATAAAATAAGGTTTCGTTGGCAAGAGCTTTCTAGTTTTGCTTATGGTAAACAAATTAAGGTAAATATAAATAACCAAGAGTTAGTCGTAACTACAATAGGATTAGATAATTGTGGTGCCTTACGAGTAGAAACAATAGAAGGTAAACAAATAATTCTTTATGGGAATGAAATCACTACTGAAGGATAAAACATATGTTATTAGTGCTAGATGTTGGTAACACCAATACTGTGTTAGGGGTTTATAAAGATGATGAAATACTTGCACGTTGGAGATTAACCACTGAGCGGGATAGAACAATCGATGAATACGGTATTTTATGCCGAAACCTTTTTACTTTAGCAAAACTTGACCCTACAGAAGTAAGTGCTATTGCTATTTCTTCAGTAGTACCTACACTGAATTTTACTCTTTACAAAATGGCGGTTAATTATTTTGGTATTGAGCCGCTTTTTGTTGAGCCAGAAAAGAATGCAGGAATAAAGATTCATTATGATACGCCTCAAGCAGTAGGTGCAGACCGTGTTGTTAATGCTGTAGCAGCTTTTCAAAAATACGGTGGGCCTTGCATTGTAGTAGATTTTGGTACAGCTACGACTTTTGATGCTATTTCATCTATAGGAGATTACTTAGGAGGAGTGATTACTCCAGGTATTCAAATTTCGTCTGAAGCTCTTTTCCTGCGGGCTTCACGCTTGCCTAGAGTAGAAATTCGTCATCCTGAAAAAGTAGTTGGTACATCAACAATTATGAGTATTCAATCAGGGCTTTACTTTGGTTACATTGGCCTAGTAGATGGAATATTAAAGCGAATGATTGATGAGTTGGGGCCACAAAAGACAGTAATTGCTACTGGAGGGCTTGCGCCATTGATTGGTAAAGGCTCAGAGATTATCCAAATCATAGATGATAACTTACTTTTAGAAGGCTTAAAGCTTATCTATGAAAAAAATAAGTAAAATAATAACATAATATAATGATTGGAAAACTTATGTCTAAGTCTGATAATGAGGAATCTTTTGCTGTATCCACTATAGGGTTAACTAAAGATTTTGAGGCTATGCGTGCTGTTAATAATGTTAATCTAAATATAGCACGAGGTCTTTTCTATGGCTTTCTTGGGCCTAATGGTGCTGGTAAATCAACTACTATAAAAATGCTTACAGGCTTAATGTCTCCTACTGCTGGTAGAATAGAAGTTTTAGGTATAGATTTTTCCGAGAACCCTGTTGAAGTAAAAAGACAAATTGGGGTTGTTCCAGAAAATCTAGCGTTATTTGATAGGCTAACTGCGTTTGAATACCTTAACTTTGTTGGTCGAATGTACGGGTTAAGTCGTGAGGAAGTAGCTAAGCGAGCAACAGAGTTGCTAGAGTTTATGGAGCTAACAAACAACCCTAAAAAACTAATAGTAGATTTTTCTCATGGAATGAAAAAAAAGACAGCTCTGGCAGCTGCATTAATTCACTCACCTAGGGTATTATTTCTAGATGAACCATTTGAAGGTGTTGATGCTATTGCAGCTAAAACAATGAAAGATGTCCTGCAAGCAATGATTGCAAATGGAGCAACAATCTTTTTAACTTCTCATGTATTAGATATTGTAGAAAAACTTTGTACAGATATTAGTATTATTAATTGTGGAACAATTGTAGCTCAAGGCTCAATAGAGCAATTGCGGGCAGGAGTTTTTGCAAACAGTGACGCTTTAGCTCAAGCATCAGGAAAAAAACTAACCCTAGAAGAAATTTTTATTGAAATCGTTGGTGGTGGTCGTGAACAGCCAGAAAACTTACTAAGTTGGCTAGTAGAATAAAGGATTTAATTTTATGGAACAGTTGGCCTTAATTTTACATTTACAATGGTTACTGTTTAAGAATTCGCTTAGGTCTCAAGGTAGTAAGCTAGAATTAGTAGCAAGAATTATCTTTGCTATTGCTAGTGGTATAGTAGATATAATTATTGCTGTTGGTTTGTTTATGGCAACTCTATTTCTTTCTCATAGACCTAATGCTAATGCAGGGTTTATTATTGTTTTTTGCGCTATAACTTTGTATTGGCAAATAATACCTCTACTTAGTGCTTCTTTTGGTGGTAGTCTAAGTATATCTAATTTTAGGCTTTACCCAATTAGTGATAAGAAACTATTACTTTTAGATTTAATTTCAGGTGCCACAGATATAACTTCTTTATCTGTTTATTTACCCTTATTAGGTATTTTGATAGCTTCAATAATACTTGAGCCATTTTACTCACCAATAACAATAATTGTATTTGCATTGTTTATTTTGTTTAATATTGCTTTATCTCGTTATTTACAAAGAGTTATAGAAAAGCTTTTGGCTTATCGGCGTATTAAAGAATTATTAGTAGTTGTTATGTCTTTAATAATTCTTAGTTTTTCTTTTGTTCCTATGATAATGTTTCGACAGGAAATAAAAGAAAAACGCAGTAAGCAACTTTCAACACCACAACAAATCACTGAGACTTTACCTGAAAAACGCTTTTCCTTAAGAGAAAAACTTGCTAGTTATCAAGTCGTAATTCAAGTACTAGGTTGGTCTCCACCTGGTTTAGTAACACGTGCAGCAATAAACCTTCCTAAAGAGACCGTTAGTAACCAATTAGCAGTAGTTTTTTTATCCATTTTATTTTCAGGTTTAATTTTGTTGTTAGTTCAAAGAAAAATTAAGTATGAATTTTATGGATCAAGTTCTCGATATTTGCTAGCTGATAAACCACCTATTGTTATAACTAAGTCCAGAATAAACAGAACTTCGACCAAAAGTATTTTTGATAATAGCTTATTCAATTTATTACCTTTACATGCTATTATGGTGTTTGAAAAAGAATTAAAGTATTTTTACCGTAGCTCAAAAATGTTGTTAATTTTTCTTTCAGGAATATTAGGAGCAATTTCATTTGCCTTGGTTTTTCGAGCTGAAAAACCAACAGAAACTTCTTCTCTTTTTGCACATTTTATGCTGCCAGGATTAAACTTTTATTCATTAATGGTATTAGGACAATTTTTTACTAACTCTTTTGGTTTTGATTCTCATGGGGCAAAAACTTTCTTTCTAATGCCAATAAAAGGCCAAAATGTACTTTTAGGTAAAAACTTAGCTGTAGCCTTAATTGCACTTTTTCAAACTAGTATTACAGCCATTACTTTTAATTACCTAATTTATCCTATAAGTGTCTATATTTTACTAAATACTATTCTTAGCGCAATAATAGGATATTTCTCTTATGCTATTCTAGGTAATTTTCTTTCTGTTTTTTACCCACAAAAGATGGAGTTTTCTAACCTAAGTAGTAATAATTATTCAAAAATGGCATTACTTTTAATGATATTAATGCAAGGCTTTGTATTTTCTATACTTGCAATGGCACCTATTATAGCTTGGTATAGCAAAACTGCTTGGGTAAGCTATCCAATTTTTGTTGTGGAATTAATAATTATGCTTGTACTTTATAAAATTTCTTTGAATTATGCTGGTAAGTTCTTTGAAAAACGTGTAGAAGAATTTTTGCACATGTTACTTTAAGTTAACATGAAGTTATAGAAAAGGTCGAAAAATTTAGTTATGAAATGTGTAGTTACAGGAGCAAATGGTTTTCTAGGTCAAGTCCTGATTAAAAACCTATTAGAAAAAGGACATAGCGTTTTAGGCTTAGTTCGCAGAGTAGAAT
>CAZHXL010000004.1:57694-68294 GCA_964536575.1 uncultured Clostridia bacterium
AAAAAAAGTTGTTACTCAACTAGGTGCGGAAGTTGAGCAAGCAGATCTTTTTGAAGTGGTAAAACTGTCTGAAATCCTGAAAAAATATAAACCAAACACAATATTCCACTTAGCTGCCGAAATTGCTACACAAAGAAACAAGGATTTAATTTATCGAGTTAATGTTGAAGGTACTAGGTTACTAGCAGAAGCTTGTAGAGGGTTAAACTTAACTTCATTTATTTATGCTAGCTCAGTAGTAATAGGTAATCCTAAAGGGTTACTTATCGATGAAAAGAGCAGTTTGATAGCTACTACTACTTATGGCAAATCAAAACAACAGGCAGAAGTGTTGTTATTAAATGAGATGAAAACACATAGTTTACCTGTAGTGATTTTGCGGCCATCCCACGTTTATGGCTATGGAGGTTGGTATGGAGAATTAGTTGGTGAAATGTTAAAGGGCAGGTTTATGATTCCTGGTGATGGTGAAAATTGGTGGGATGTTGTGCATGTTGATGATGTAGCAGATGCATTTCGTTTAGCGGCTGAAACCCCTATGAAGGGCGAAGTTTTTCATATTGTTGATGATCAACCAATTTTAATGAAAGACTTTTTTGCTAATACAGCAAAAGCTCTTAATCTAGGAAAACCTTGGCATATACCAAAATTTATTGCTTCACTAGTGCGAGGTAGTGAGCCTATTGCTGCTGCTGTTCGTTCAGCTAAATCAAATAATAGTAAGTTAAAACAACAGTTAGGCTGGCAACCTAAATACCCTAATTCTGAAGTAGGAATTAAACATTGTGTTAGTAAGTTAAAAGAACTTAAGTAATAGATCAGGAGTTTGTGATTTTATTTTGTCTGCTTATATTTTGTTCGCTAGGGTTGCTTGGTATTATTTTTTTTTATACATAATAGTTATTATTTTTTGAACACAAAATAATAAGATTGTTACTAGAGAAATGTTTAATTTTCAAGACTTATTTTTTACACAACTAATAGCTGTACCTCTATGTTATAGTCTACTATTTCTATTAGCTTACTACTATTTCTATTTTAGTATTAGTGTTAATATTGACATAAGTGGACGTAGAAAAATAGTTATTAATTTATAGCAAAAGGTTTGAGTTTATAAAATACTTCTGTTTAGTTATAATTTCTTACCCCAAAATAAGATGAGTTGTTCCTAGGAGAAACTGTATGCCATTTTATATACCGCCAGACGTAGCAATAGGAATAGGGTTTGAGCTTTACTCAAATAGAGGAAAAATTGAAGAGATATTAAATAACCTTTTAAAATTCATAAAAACCAATTTTGAAATAACTGTTTTTGGTACTTCTAGTACTGGTAAGACAACCCTTGGACTATTTATTGAAGGTGATCGAACATTTGCAGATATTAGCAAAGCTGACCGGTCAATAAACCTTGAGTTTTATGCTCTTAAAGAGTCAACAAATCGTAATGTCCTCTTTGTTATAACGCCTGGAGAGAAACGCCATGAAGAAGAAAATATAAAGAAACTAGAAGAAATTATCGCTAAAAAAAAGCCTTTTGGTTTTATAAATGTTGTTTCATATGGTTATCAATTCCCAAAACAACTTAAATATGAAGAGATGATTCCTTCAGGTAAAACCCTTGAAATTTATCTAGAGGAACGTAGACAAGAGGAAATTGATTTGCTTAAAAAACTTACAACCCTTATATCAAGGGCAGAAAACTTGGCTTGGATGTTAACTTTGGTTACTAAACAGGATTTGTGGTGGAACAAACGTAATGAAGTTGAGAACCATTATAAAACAGGGGAATACTCAAAAACCATAAAAGAGATTCAAACAGAACATGAAAGAATTTTTGGGCAACAAAAGAACCCTTTTATTCATGAATGTGTGTCAAACAGCTTTGTTCTTGGTAACGTATATTCTAGCGATCTTAAACCTATTACTTATACAATTGGAGGATATGATCAATATATCCAAGCTGCTCATTGGAAACTCCTTATTGATACACTAAATGATTTAAAAACAAGGATGGAGCAAAGGTTGGCTTAACACAGGCTCAGTAAGCTAAAAATTTTTGTTATAATAAGCTGAGCTAGAGTATTTAATTTTGATTTTATTATAAAATTGATCCCATAAAGTATCAATTTGTATATTTTAATAACAAAGCTGTTTTCAGTTATAATTCTTAATTCTAAAGGTTAAGAATGAATAGCAGCAATTGCATTTTTAGGAAGTAGTATGCTGACACCATTTTATATACCACCAGAACAAGCTATTGAAATAGGGTTTAGTTTCTATTCTGATAGAAAAATTGCCAAGTTAGGAAATAGTTTTTTTAGTTCTTTAATAGGTAGAAGAGAGCAATTTGAAATAATAGTTTTTGGTGTGTCACATGTTGGCAAAACCACACTTGGACTATTTATTGAAGGTAATCGAACATTTGAAGATATTAGGAAGGCTGAACGGTCAATTGGTTTTGAGGGTTATAGTTTTATGGAAAACTATAATGGTGCTTTAATTATAACGCCTGGAGAGAAACGCCATGAAGAAGAAAACATAAAAAAACTAAAGGAAATTATTGCTAAGAAAAAGCCTTTTGGTTTTATAAATGTTGTTTCATATGGTTATCAATTCGCAAAAGAGCTTGAGTATGAAGACATAATTCCTTCAGGTAAAACTCTTGAAAACTATTTAGAGGAGCGTAGACAGCAGGAAATAGATTCAATTAAAAAACTTACAACCCTTATATCAAAGGCAGAAAACTTAACTTGGATGTTAACTTTAGTTACTAAACAGGATTTGTGGTGGGATAAACGTGATGAGGTTGAGAACTATTATAAAGTAGGGGAATACTCAAAAATCACGAAAGAAATTGAAGAAGAACATGAAAAGATTTTTGGAGTGCGAAATAACACTTTTGTTCATAAATGTATATCGAGTAGCTTTGTAATAAGCAATGTATATTCTAAGGATTTTAAGCCTATTGCTTATGTAATCCCTGGATATGATCAATATATTCAGATTGCTCATTGGAAGCTTATTATTGATACGTTGGAAAGTTTAATATCTAAGCATAAATCACTAAGTTATTCTTAAAAGGTTGTTATGATTAGAACTACAAATAGTACTGCAAAAAATACAATTGGGGAAGTTAAAGACTTAGAGAATGGAAACCAAACCTGTCTTCCTGAACAAGTAAGTGAACTTGTTTTAGAACTTAGCAAAGCAGGTTTAGAAGTAGAAAAAAAACGAAAACAAGCAAAGCTGAGGTATAGAACTGTTTGGTTTGTGGTATTGTCTAGTTTTGCCTACTTCGTAGGTTTAATGGTGTCGACAATTCAAAAATTACCTGCTGAAGTTAACGTACTCAGTTTTTCTGCTCTATCATATTTTTGGAAAGTATATGTTACTTTATCTACAATAATGATTATAGCTGCTTATTGGCATAAGGTATTGTACTCAACATTGACTGAATATATTAAGAAATTTATTCGAGAGCCATATCTTAACTTTGAGAAATTGTTAAGAAAAACATCTGAAATGGAAGAGTTTAACCCGCAGCTTACTCAGCAACAAAGACAGGAACTTAGAAGTATCTTAAGAGAAGCTACAAAAATTTATAATAAGCTCCAGTATTACATAGGTTTAAAGTCTCAACATTAGTTTCTTACAGAAATTCTTGATTATATCTAAAAGACTTAGAAGCAGATTTGTGTCCATAAGTCTTTTTTTTATATCAATCAAAAAATATTATCAAAATTTATAAATAGCAAGATGCTAGAGATTGCCACACTTCAGATTGATAAATATAAAGATAACGTAGCTTTGCCCATTGAGCAGTTTTATTTTCTAAATTAAAACATTTCATCTGTTTTAAGGGTGGCGAATAAAGATGGATGGATACAGCAGGAAGGTTTTCTGCTGGCTCAATTTTGTGTATATCCTCAGGAATGCTAAAAATTACTCCTCCTTCAAGTAAATTTTCTGTGTTAGTTTCTTGAATTTCTTCTGTTTCAGGATTAAGACGCTTGTAATTAATATTAGTAATCTTGCCGGAAAAAACTTTTTCTACGCTAAAAGATTGATCATGGTCATGAATTGGACTTTTTTGATTCGTATCCCAACACATTATTAGTATCTCAAAGCGATTATCTTTATAAAATAAATTACGTGTGTAATTCTCTGGCGAAAAATTAAGACATTTTTTTATTTCTTCAGGATCAATATTAACAAGCTGCATTAATCGAAAAACCGTTTCTACATTAAACTCTTCTGCTGGTAAATGAGACAGGTAATCAGCAAAACGAGTGAGGCTAAAATTACCACTATCAATCTCTTGTTTCGTAAGTAGGTCTACAGTTTTACTAGCAACAAATTCAACAATTTCAGCACAATGATTTTTTCGTTCTGGTGATGAAAATTCAGAGAATTTGTTAATTAATTCAGAACATTTAGTGGTTTGGTATTTTTCTTGGAAGTCTTGTGCGATTTGCGAGGAGATTTTTTTGGCTGTTTCAGAGGAGGTTTTTTCCGGCTTCGCTTTGGCTAGACTTGCCGCCATAGCTGAAGCCACCAGACACGAGCATGTGTTTTGTAGCCCAATTCCTCGCTCAAAAGCTGATGTTGATTGTAAAACTTCAGGCGAACAATTGATTAAACCGTGATCATCAAGACTTTGGAGAATACTGCGAGCAGAATTTGCTTGTTTAGATAAATATAAATTTTTTGCTAACTCAGGACATCCCATAAATTAAGTCTCTTTCGATTAAGTTTTATCAGGTGTAGTTAAATTATACTATCATCTAATAGTTTGCAAAAAGCAATTAATTAAGGTTAATAAAATATTAAGTATAGAATTAAAAATTGTTGGAACACACCGCAAGATCTGGTTTAAATATCACCATCATTTAGTGCAAGATCAGTTGCTGGTTAGTTACTAGAGAGCAAATTAAATTAATAGTTATGTCAATGCTAGCCATTAAGGAAAAGGGAATAGATGCTAGAAGTAATTCTTAAGCGATTTGAAATGCCTGATGAAACACGCCATTTTGAAAAAGGAAAATTTGAAATAGTTCGATTAGGTGGCATGACAATAGGTAGAGCAACCTATGAACCGGGGTGGAAATGGTCAGAACATGTTGGCTCTCAAATTGGAAAGCAATATTGTGATGTTGAGCATGTTGGGCTAGTAGTTTCAGGTATAGCAACTGCGGCAATGGTAGGTGGAGAAATAATTGAAATGATTCCAGGTACTTTGTTTTATATTCCACAAATACCACATGATAGCTGGGTTGTTGGAGATGAACCTTACGTTTCCTTACACCTCCTAGGTGCAGATCATTACACTAAGTAAGAGATTATTTAGAATAACTAACAGCCTGGTAAAAAACTTAGGCTTAAAAATAGGGGTTTTAATATGAGTTTAAGAATGTTGTTATCAGCTTTTATTTTAATGCTTACACTTACAATTACATCTTTAGCACAAGTTGAAAACATGCATGTAGTCTCTAAACTCCAAGATAAAGCTCCTGATGGTAGTACAATAGCTACACTTAATCAGCCTAGTATCAATAATAGATCTGATGTGGTTTTTTTAACTACTGATACGTCAACACCTAGACTTCTTATAACTAAAGATATTTTTGGTACACCTAAAACAGAAGTTTTAGTTCAGCGAGGAACCAATGTTGTTGGGCTAGATAACGCTAAAATTTTTAGGATGCTTTCTCCAAAAGTTAATGATAATGGAGATATTTTATTTACTGGTAGCATTTCTAGTCTTCCTATAGATGGGGGGCTTTTTCTTTTTTCTCAAGGACAAGTAAAACCTGTTGCATTAGTTAATGCTGCAACACCAATTGGTGGTGTTTTTACTGGGGATTTAGCTTTAACTAATTCTTTTGGTTTGAATAATCGTGGAGATGTGGTTTTTTTAACAAAAAGAGCTACAGCCGATATTTTATCAGCAATTTTTCTGGTTAAAGATCAAGTTATGACTAAAGTAGTTGCTGAGGGAGAAACTATTCTAAATATAGGAAAAATTCAATTTGACTCAACCACTGCACCTGCTATTAATGAAAATGGAGACGTGCTCTTTTCTGCTGCTACTCAAGAAAACCCTTTAATTTCTACTGTATATCTATTTAGTAATGGTGTAATAAAAAAAATAGTTGCTCCTGGTGATCCAAGCCCTCAAGGGGGAACTTTTGAGCAGGTAAGTAGCCCTGGTCGTTACCTTAATAATAAAGGTGAGATTCTTTTTATTGGTAAAACTGGAGGCAAAGATGGGATTTATCTATTTTCACCAGAAAACAATAAAATCACTAAATTAGTTGCTGATGATGACACGGCTCCTGATGGTGGGGTTTTTCGTTCTTTATCAATTTCTCTTACACCTGCGCATGGCAGGTTAACAAATAAAAGCAGTTTTGTTTTTCGTGGCTCTACCACTAAAACTATTTACGGGTTGTTTTACTATGCAAATGGAAAGATCTTAAAAGTAGTTGGTCGAAAAGACCCTACACCGCTTGGAGGGGTTTTTGCAGATGAAGCAATTTTTAATGCTGCGTTTTTAGGCTCAATAATTTCTGATAATGATGAAGTCGTTTTTGAAGCAACAATTAGAGGTGGTAGTGCAACAAAAGCTTTAATTGCTTGGTCTACTCGTCTTGCTCCTATTAAAGTTACTAGTGCTATTTATAATAATAAAACTAAGGTCTTACAGATAAAAACATCTAGTATTAATATTGATATTAAAATAGAAATAAATGGAAAAATTAATACTCAATCTATCAAACTTGTTAGTGACACAGAGCTTTCTATAAAAGGAAGTCGCAAAAGGTTAAATCTTAATAAAGCTGCTAATACTAATAAACTGGTGCTAATTTCTAGCAATGGAGTTCGCTCAGAAATATTTACATTTTAATCAAATATATATTTATGGAATTTGCTACACTAACCTATTGATTCTAAAGCAATCAATAAAATCTTAATGCCCATTAAGGGCATCTGATAATAGCCCAGTCTTTTAGGGCTGGGAATTTAGAACATAATTAATAAATCTTTTATTTACTTGGAGTTGAAAAAACGATGAAGTTTAGAATTGCTTTATGCTTCTTGTTATTACTAGGCTTTAATAGTCTAGCTTTTGCTACTAGTCCTGATGTTACTGCTACTTTTACTTTGTCAGAATCAGGGCCAATAGGCGGTGATGTAAGATCTTTAGTTATAGATAAAGATGATCCTAATAGACTTTATCTAGGCACTAATGATGGGCAAATTTACCGTTCTACAGATGCTGCTAAAACTTGGACAAGGCTGCTTTCTTTTCATCATCCAGGGTATGTAGTAGACCGCATTATAATTGATAAAAAAAGCACAAAAACTATTTATGTACCACTCTGGTCTTTGGCTAATGATGTAGATGGGACTATTTATAAAACTACTGATGGTGGCGATACTTGGCAAGAATTAACAGGAATGCGAGGTCATTCTGTACGTGCCCTAGCTTTAGCTCCAACAGACTCTAACTTTATCATTGCAGGTGCAATAGATGGTGCTTTTCGTAGCCTAGATGCTGGTGCTAGTTGGGAAAGATTTTCCCCTAAAGATCACCCCGATCTAAGACGCTTACACTCTATAGCTATTGATAAAGACCCTAATATTGTTTATCTAGGGACAGAACATCTACCTTGGCGCACAGATAATGGTGGTAAGGATTGGGTTTGTATTAAAGGTCACCCAACAGAAAAGAAACAGCAATTTATTGATGATTCAGATATTTTTACCATTATTGTTGATTCTCAAGATAGTAACCAACTTTTTGCTAGTGCTTGTAGTGGGATTTATACTAGTACAGACCGTGCTACTACCTGGACTAAATATCAAGGAATTCCGTTTACTAGTCGACGTACACACACGATTTATCCTGATCCTACTAATAACCAAGTCATTTATTCTGGTACTACAGAAGGGCTTTGGAAAACTGTAAATGGTGGACAAAATTGGCGGCTAATAAGTTCTATTCGTACCGTTGTTAATGCTGTTGCAATACATCCTTCTAATCCTAATAAAATTTATGTAGGTGTGAAATCTGGCGGTGTATTGGTTAGTGATAATGGTGGTGAGAGTTTCCAGACAAGTAACAATGGTTTTGTTAATAGACAAATTTCTGTGCTACTTGCTGATCGTAGCACTCCAGGTCGAATTTATGCCGCAGCCCTTTTTAATGGATTTGATGGAGGTCTTTACCTAAGCACAGATGGAGGTAACAATTGGCAGCTTTCTTCTCGTGGGCTAGCTAGTGAGGATATATATACTATTTACCAATCCCCTTGGAATGAAAAACTGCTTTTTGCTGGTACTAACTTAGGGCTTTATATTTCTAGTGATAGAGGAGAGTCTTGGACAAGAATTATTAATAAACTTCCTGCTTCAGCAATTACTCTAAAAACTCCTGCCTCTAAAACCCCTACTTTCACTAAAAAAACATATACTAAAAAAGCTGTTGTTATCAAAAACACTAGCAAAAGTAAAAAACTACCAAATGCAAATATTACTGAACGAGTAGTTGCTGTTACACCAAATTATAATAATAATGGCCATTTGGTTGCTGCTTGGTCAGGGCTTTATCAAATAAGCGAAACAGGCCAAATCGAAAAACTAAAAATAGCTAACTATATTGGTAAAATTCTTTCTGTTGCTACCGATCAAAAACAACAAATAATTTATGCTGGCACTAATCAAGGGCTATATCGTTCGTCTGATAACGGCAAGGTTTGGGAGATAGTACCAGTTATTGATCAAAATCCAATTGTGCAAGCAGTGAATGTTAGTCCACATGACGCTAATAATGTAATGATTACTACTGATAGTACTTGTTTTTTAACTAAGGATGGTGGCAAAACTTGGCGAAGACGTGGCGGAGGAATTCCTTATGGTGATCCTATTGCAGTGCGTTTTAGTAATACCAATCCTAATGTTATCTTAGTAGGAGATTATCGTAATGGTGGTTTGTATATTTCTACAGACCTAGGAGAAAGTTTTACTCCTATAAATCAGCAAGTTCCTTCTAATCGAATTGGAGCAATTAGTTTTGATAATTTTGATCCAGATCGTTTGTATGTAGGGTCATTTTCTGGGGGTGTTTATGTAGTAAGAACACCTGGGCTTTCTGCTAATAAGGGCCAATAGGCTTTATTTTTTTATTTTGGCGGCTATGTTTAGGTTTAGGGCTAGCAACCAACTTGCTAGCCCTTCTAGTTTTAGAGGCTTATTATTTTGCTGTAGAGGTTAGAGCCTCTAGTTTTTTCTTTACATCTTCTGCTATAGAAGGCGAAGGATTAAGTTCTAAACATTTTTCATAGTTTTGTTTAGCTTCTTTATTCATAGCTAGTTTGGCATAAGTGTCCGCTATATTTAGGTACGCTAACATACGTTGTGGAGCAAGCTGCATTGCTTTTTGAAGCCACTTAAGAGCCTCTTCATAATTAGCATTTTTATAATATGTATAGCCTAAGTTATTTGCTATGGTCGCATTTCTAGAATCAAAATTTACTGCCTCTAGGAGTTCTTTAATTGCTTCTTCATAGTTTTTTTCTCGATAATACTTAAGCCCTAGAGTTTGGTGACTTTGAGCAAGTTGTTTTTTTGATTGAGCTTTAGGCGTAGAAGCAAGTGCACTACCACGACTTACATTTGTTTCACCGCTTAATTTAGAGCGTTTTTCTTCAAGTTGTTGTCTTAGTTTGATATTACGTTCTCGTTTGAGAGTAATTTCTTTTTCAATTTGTTCCAATTCTTGACTTAATTTGATAGCTTCTTGGTCTAGCTGTTTGCTTACCTCTGTAAGTGATTCGCTTTGTAACTCAAAAATAAACTCGCCACCTTCGCTTCCTACTAAATTACCAAAAGCAGGTGTTTGCTTAGAAAGAGATGAGACTACAGGACTTATATAAGCTCCCAATTCTGAAGCAGTTATTACTCCATTACCGTCAATATCAGCTATTCCTTGAAGTCCCTGTAAAAACGCCCAAGTAAAAATAGAATGGCCTTCAGGCCCATTGTCAGCTACTTGTTGATCTGCACCGCCAGCCGTTAAAATTTGTCTGGCTGGTCGTTTAGTGACTTGTTCTAAGTAATTTTGGGTGTTAGGTGAAAGTGCTCCAGCCCTTGTTAGTGCTAAACCGCTATAACAAGAATCAATTACAAAATATAAGTGTTTAGCAGGGATTAACTCACAAAATTCTTGAAGTTGAGTCATGCTAATAGACTTGGCTTGAGAAGCCTCTATATCTGCATCAACAGGAATGATATAACCAATATCTTTACCTGAAGGTAGTTTTCTGGTAGCACCATGACCAGCAAAAAAGAAAAACACCCGATCTTCTTTACTTATCTTATTTGTATTAGTCAAATCATCTAGAGTTTTTACTATACGTTCCTTTGTAGCCTCAGTATTTAGTAGTTTTATAATATTGCTTTTCTTAAAATTAAATTTATTAATAAGTATTTCTTCTACGCCATTGGCATCACTAATACAATGTCTTAACTTAGGCCAGTTTTTATAGTCATTAATGCCAATAACTACTGCCCAATTTTGACGATAAAAACTAGATTT
>CAZHXL010000004.1:68304-80441 GCA_964536575.1 uncultured Clostridia bacterium
TTCCCGCCTTGTCTTTTGCAAAATATGTAAACTGTTCCATTTCTTAAGAAGTACTTTTATCCATTCACCAGTCTTACCAATTCTTCGGGGCGCAGCGAAAAAGATTTAGCATTGTCTAAAGTATTTTCAGTAGAGGCTTTTGTATCATTAGTACCTGTGCGAGCTAGGGTATAAGGTGACAGCTTTCCATCTTTAAGAAAGAGAAAAGTATAATCTTGTTTTACAAGTTCTTCTAAAATAGTTGGTAGTGCTGCTACAGATTGCTTATGAATATCGTGCATAAGCAAAATACCTTTTTGGGTTTCGCTAATTTCTTTTAAGACTCTTTGCACAATCGATTCAGGAATAGGATCACCCCAATCAACAGAATCTATATTCCACATTAATGTTTGCATTCCTTGAGATTCAATTTCTTTAATCAAATCTGCATTTTTAGCCCCATAGGGAGGGCGGAAGAAGGCTGTTTTTTTTCCAGCAATTTGTTCTAAAAGACTGTTGGTTTTGCTAACTTCTTGTTCTCTTTTATCACTAGAGAGTTTGGTTAAAACGGGGTGTGAATAGGTATGATTAGCTAATAAGTGACCAGATTCTAAAACTTTTTTTGATATATCTGCGGTATTAGCAAGCTTAACAGTGTTTTTTTCTCCTACAGTGCCTAGGTTTTTCCCAATATTAAAGAAAAAAGCTTTAGCATTGTATTTTTTCAAAATATCTAAAATTTGAGTTGTATATTTTGGATGAGGCCCATCATCAAAGGTTAATAAGATACTTTTTGCAGGCAAGTCATAGCCATAGATTTCACTTTTGGTGTCGTGCAGTCCACCACGAAAAAGATTTTCATCAGATTTTAAGTTCTCTTGATCATATTGATTAAGAATTTGCTCGCGAGTCATTATATTTTTTAGAAAAGAAACATAATTTTGCCATTTTTCCCGCTTAACCTCTTGGCTACGCATACCAAATTGAGAAAAAATACGCTTAAGTTCTTCTCGGTAAACATCTTGTATAGACTTAAGTTCTTGATTAAGCTTTTCTAAAGATTCATATAAAGGGCTTTTCTTAGCGGATTTATCCTTAATCCCTTCTATAGTAGTTAATAACTCGTCAGCCAAATCAATAAATGCTAAACGATCTGCATCACGTAGCCTTGATTTATCAGTTACATAATTGATAAATTCGTCTGGTATTTTACTATGTTTTCTTTTAGTTGTGGATGAGTTATTTTTTACTTCAGTAGTAAGAATTTTTGTTAACTCATCAAGTAATTCTTGTTTTTCATAATAAATTATTTGTGCTATATCTCTATTTCGATTGCGTTGTTGAGCATCTAAAGAGCTATCATCATCAAAAAGAACAATAATTTTGCGATAGGATTCGACTATTTTATCTAATTTAGTTTTTAATTCATTTTTGGAGTCTTTATTTGACTCTATTTTGTTTATTTCTTGCTGATTTAATCTACTTTTAGCGTTAGCATTAATGGTAAAGTTAAATAAAAGTAAGATGCTAGCTAAAATTAGGATGACACAAGCTTGTTTCATAAGGTTGATTCCTATTAACAAAAAGTTGTTGATAAACTAGCTATTATACTAAAAGATGAAAAAATAAACTCTGGAAAAGCTCAAAAATCGTAACTATAATTAGCAAAAGCCTCAAAGCGACCTACCTGCTTACATTATATACTTAGGAATACTTATGAAAAGATTTTTATGCCTTTTGTTTGTTTTGTTATTGTTTGGAAAATTTTTTGATTGTCTTGCAGAAATAAGTGAATTTCAAAAGCCTTGGAAAAATAATAACATGGCTATTGTTATAGATCCTTATGAAGAAAATCCTATTAATTGGGAGCAGCTAGCTACAGACAAACGGGTTGCAGGTATTATTCATCGAGCAACTGTTGGTTATAGGGTAGACAAAAAATACTTTGAAAGAAGAAATGAGGCTAAAAATAGGGGTTATAAATGGGGTTCTTATCACCTAGGAAAACCTGGTGATCCGATAAAACAAGCAAATTTTTACTTAAAAACTATAGAGTCACCTAAGGATGAAATATTAGCTTTAGATATTGAGAGTCTAAACCCTAATGAAAGTATGACTTTAGATGATGCTCGCGTTTTTATTAACCATATCAAAGAAAAAATAGGCCGCTACCCTTTATTATATGGGAATCGTTTAGTCATTAATGCTATTACAGAGCAATATGGCAAAGATGGTACTTTCTCTAAAGCCCCTCTATGGTATGCACGTTATAAAGCGACTGTTATGGATTTTCCTGTAGGTACTTGGGAAAGCTATACGTTTTGGCAATTTTCTTGTGAGATTAATTGCAATTCCAAAGAGCTTGAGAACTGTTTATATTTGGTTCCTGGTACTAAATCAGATATGGATATAAATGTGTTTAACGGTTCAGTAGATGACTTAAGAAAAAATTGGCATCAAATTGGAAAAGAATAGAATAGATATTATGAGGAATAAGGAAATGTAAGGGCGAACAGTTCGCCCCTACGTAAAACTTACTCATATCTTAAAGCTTCTATGGGGTTTAATCTTGAAGCTGTTAGCGCAGGATAAATACCAAAAACTAGTCCTACACTGGCAGAAACACCAAAGGACATCATGATAGAAGTACTAGTAACTAATGTTGTCCAATCGGCATATAGGGCAACTAGGCGTGAGACTGCAAAACCAAACATTATTCCTAGTATTCCACCTACTAGGCTAATAACTAATGCCTCCATCAAAAATTGTAGTAGGATATCTTGGCGACGTGCGCCAATTGCGCGACGGATGCCAATTTCACGAGTACGCTCTAAAATATTGGCTAGCATTATATTCATAATCCCTATACCGCCTACTAATAGGGCAATACCAGCAATACAACTCATTACAATATTAAAAATATTTTGGGTTTTTTGATTTTGTTCTAAAAGCTCACGCGGTAGGACAATAGAAAAATCTTCGGCTTTATTATGGGTGCTAACCAACACTTGATTGATTAATACCGCACCAGCTTTTAGGGTGTCAGCACTTTTAATGCTAAGAATGATTTCATCTACTTCTGATTCTAAACGTCTGAGGTCAAACTTTTTAAGCCCTGTAGTAAGAGGGATATAAATATCATTACTAAAGTCTTGGAGTTTAACTCCTTCAAACTCATCTTTGCCTAGGTTATTGTCTGCTAGTATTCCAATAACAGTAAACCATAACTTGTTAATTTTGATTTGTTTACCAATGGGAGAGAGTTTATTAAAAAGTTTTTGCCGTGTCCTAGAACCAATAACACAAAACTGCTCATAGTTTTTTTCGTCTATTTCAGAAAAAAAGCTTCCTTCTAACAAAGAATACTTAGCTAATCGAAAATAACTTGCAGTTACTGCTACAACATTTGCTTCGTCTGCTTTGCCGCTAAAAGAAAATATTTGGAATGTCTTTACCTTTTTTTTAGCCGAGTAGGTTTCTAATTCAGGGGCGACTGTCTCAATTGCTTGTACATCACGTAGAGATAGCCCTAAAGAAGTTTCCCTGATTTTCTTTAAGTCTTCTTCTTTAAACTCCCTATCCTTAACAATAATATTACGGATACCCATTGTGTCAATAATACGCAAGCTTTCTTGTTCAGCACCTGCTCCAATAGATAACATCGCAATTACAGCACCAACACCAAAAATCATTCCTAACATTGTAAGAAAAGTTCGTAGTTTATGAGTTTGTAGGTTTCCTATAGCTAGTTTTACGTCTGATAAGTATCTCATAGGTTATATTATTTTTTATTTTCTGGATTTCCTGGGTTTTCTGTTTTTTTCTGTTGAGAAAAGTTTTGTTTTGCGTTTGGTGGATTAAGTGCAATTACTTGGCCTATTTCTAGTCCTTCAGTGACTACTACTTGGATTAAGTCTCCTTGTCCAAGGGTGACAGCTTTGGCTTCAAATTGAGGGCTATCTTGATTATCCTGATTAATTGGGTTCGTTTGATTAGTGGTTTTTTGTGTTTTGACATAGGCAAAATATTTGCCATCTTTTTCTAGCAAAGCACTTCTTGGGACAACTAAAACAGTTTTTAATTCTTGAGCCAAGATTTGTGCCTTAAGTTTAATTCCTGATTTCATAATCTCAGGGGCAACATTATCTAGTGAAATAGTGGTTTGAAAATACTTTACAGGTGAGCCTCTGTCAATTGGTCGAGCAAGTTTATCAATATTCTTTACTTTGCCTGTAAACTCTTTGTCTGGAAATGGATCAAGTGTAACAGTTACAGTTTGATCTATTTTTAGTGAACCAGCATCTTTTTCTAAAACATAACATTTAGCTTCCATTTTATTAGGGTTAATTAAATCAAAGAGGGGCATTCCTACATAAACGTTAGTGCCAGGCATTAGCGACATACGCCAAAAATTACCTGATTGACTATTTTGGTCAACAACTCCATCACTAGGGGAGGTTAGTTTAAGTGATGAAAGGGCTTTTTCTGCTTGGTCAATTTTTGAGGAAGCCTTTTGGCGTTCTAGCACCAAAATAGCTTCGTCTAGTGAATAAACCTTTCCTTTTAATTCTAAACGAGCATCAGCAAAAACTATTTTTTGCTGGGTGTAGTCTTTGTTTAACTCGCCTTCTAAAATTTGTCGGCGAGTGTAAATTGACTCATCTTTAGGCTGAAATTGAGAAATTTTTTCTAGCTCTAGCTGACTAACTTTTTTGTCTTTAATAATATCTGATTTATCAACTTCGGCGGCTAATTCGCTTTTACTGATTTTATGATTAGCAATTTCTAGGTTTGATTTTTGCTCTAAAAATTGTAGGTTTAATTCTGTTGGATCAAATTCTACTAATAAATCACCTTTTTTAACTGAGCGACCATCTGGGACAAGCGTAGCAATGCGTAGGTTTTGTGCCGGTACATTAGGCACAAGTATTTTGGTAGTTTCTGCTGATTGCAGTTCACCTATTGCTTGAATTTTAAGTAGAAAATCTTGTGGTTTAATCTGTAAAGTAAGTGGCGTAAACCCTGCTTTAGCAGGAATTAAGAATTTTTTAATTTGTTCAAATACCACTGTCCCAACTGCAAAAAGCAATAAAATTAAAACAGTAAAAGAAATAATCTTTTTTAGTATTTTCATAATTATTTGGCTTTTGCAAAATCAGCCGCAATCCTTTCACCGGGATTAAGTCCTTCTGTAATAACTACTTCTGTTGTATTAGATTCTCCTAGTTTTACTGTACGTTCTTGCCAACCTTCTTGGGTTTTTACTTTTACTGAGCTACCATTGATGCTTACATATATGGCACTAAATGGTACTGCGATAGCATTATCAATTGTAGCAGTTTCTAGTTTTGCTTTTAAGCTCATAGCTGGACGCATTATATTAGCGTCAATATTATCTAAGGCAATTTCCACGTCCAAGATTTTGTTAGGGACATCCCAAGCCTTAGCTCGTACTAGCCTAGCAATAGATTTAACTTTGCCTTGGTAAGTTTGTCCTGGTAGAGCATCTATAACAACACTAGCTGGCTGTCCTATTTTAACCTTTCCAAGGTCAACTTCTGGCACATAGGCTTGAGCAATAATAGTTTTTAAGTCGGGGATTTCCATAATTGGTTGTCCAGGCCAAACATTTTCTCCAATTTGAAACTTTTCTCCATTCCAACGGGTTTTATAAACCACTACACCTTCGCGGTCTGCCTGAGTTTGTAATTGAGCTATACCTGCTTGAATTTTATTGACTTTGTTTTCTGCACGCGCTTTTTGGCTTACGACCACATTATAACTGGCCTCGCTAGACTTTTTATACCAATCTAGTTTTTCTGTTATGGCTTTAACTTCTTGTTCTGCTTGTTCTATTGCTAGGCGGTCTTTTTCTATAGTTATAGAATTAGCTATTTGTGTATTAGTTTGTTGTTTAAGCTTTAAGGTTTCATACTTATGTTGTAGGTCTGCTAGTTTGCCACTAATTTCTTGTTCTTGTAATGAGATTTGAACTTTCATTTTTTCTTCTTGTTTTTTAGCTTGGTCAAGTTCGTTTTGTACTTGTTGTAATTGTTCAAAGATACCTTGAGCATCAAAGTTGATTAACAAGTCCCCTTTTTTGACCACTTTACCCTCAGCCATCATATTACTAATCTTAAATTGCCATTGGTTTTCAAAAGCTGGAGGGCCGCCAAAATTTTGTACTGACTCAGCCTTTAACACTCCATTAGTGTCAATTGAGAATTTAATATTTTTAGGAACGATTAAAATTTCTTCTACTGTAGTTTTTGCTTGAGATGAAGCGGAAAGTTTAGTAAAACCAAAGAAAGTTGCACCAGTAATTGTTACTAAAATCAATAAGATAAAGAGGAGCTTACCAATTTTTTTAAGCATATTTTACACCATTGACTAAGAGGTTTTAATTTCTATTAATGACTAATTTATCACCCTGTTTTGTTTTACCATCATCAGCAATGGCATAAAAATGAGGGTTAGAGTCTAAAATATTAATGGTAATGGGTTGTAATTCTTCACCAATCTGTTTAAGTATCTGAGCTTGTTTATTATTGAATTTAACGGCTGGACGAGGAACTAAAATTTGTGGGTTATTTTCTTTTGGGACAATGGCAACTTGTGCTGACATTCCTGGTTTCATTATGTCTGTTAAGGTTTTTTCCAAGGAAACTACTACCTTAAAAATTTTTGTCGTATCTGAGCGGCTAGTACCAGCTTTTGCAGCAGTTTGTGAAATTTCTTTTATTTTGCCATTAATTTTAATATCTGGATAACTATCTAAAGATATTTGAGCAGATTGGCCTATGGAAAGCCTAGGGCCGTCAACCTCATTAACTTTTGCTAAGACTTCTAATTCTGTTAAGTCTGGTAAGTTAATAACAGGAAAACCGCTCCAAACCACATCCCCAACCTGTACCTTACGTGGCTCAAAAATATGATCAGCATAAGTAACAATTCCATCAGTAGGGGCTTTTAGGTTAAGGTTGTCTAATTGATTTTCTAGTTTACGCAAGTCTACTTCTAGTTTTTCTTTTTCTAGTTTTTTAGCTTGTATTTCTGCTTGTTGTTCTAACTTCTTTTTTTCTATTTTAGCTAAATGGCTTGTGTATTCAGCTTGAGTTTTTTCTAATAACAATTGACGTTCCTGATAATCACGTCTAGGGACTAAATTAACTGGTACAGTGGCATCAATTTTAGCTTGTTGATGGGCGAGCCAATATTGGCTTAAGCTTGCTTCTAGATCGCGTAAACTTGATTCATGATTGGATTGAATTTCAATAATTTGATTTTCTGCTGTAATAATTTGTTCTCTAGTTTCACGAATACGGTTAGAAACAGGAGCATTGTCAAACTCAACTAACCTGTCTCCTGTTTTTACATTAGTTCCTTCAGGAGGCATATAAGTAATTTTTGTCTCATTTTGACTACCAAACAAAGTACGTGCACGGACTGCTTGTAAATCGCCATCTAAAAGGATGGTTTTTTCCAAAACTCCTGTTTGAACAGTCACAGTTTCTAATACTAGTTTTGGTTTAGTGAATTTTGTTATAGGGGGAAGGCTTGCTAGTAGTTGATTAGGTTTAATAGAAACCCCAGATCTTAACATGATCGCTAGTAACACAAGCAATATTGCTAATGGAGAGAGCAATAAAATCTTTTTTTTAGCTGATGATGACAATTGATTAGACATTATGCAAATATCCTATCAGTATTTGTTTTGATTAATAATAGCTTAAACTAGTCTTGTTAAAAACAGCTTTTTATTTATAGCGACAAATAGAAGAGTTTTGTATCAAAGTTTTGCCAATTAAAAATTTTTACTTGGGTAAATTTGGAGGATTAAACGGAGTAAAACAATATTTGTTCCAAAAAGGACTTAAAATAATTGCCTAGGAGTGTGACCAGCTCATCTTAGACAGATCGTCAAAATCTTTTATTATTTCTTTGGGGTTTAAGGGTAAAGAAATAGAAATACTTAGCCCAGTAGCTAGGTTTTTAGCTAAAACCTTTCCTTTATGAAGTTTTACTGCTTGTGCTACGATTGCTAGACCTAAACCGCTACCACCTCTATCACGTTCCCTTGCATATTCTACGCGGTAAAAAGGGCGAAATATTTCTGTTAAATCTGATTCTGGTACGCCTTCGCCTTGGTCTTGGACTTCGATAACAGCTTGTTTTTTGCCAAGGCTCTCTTGGTAACTTAAGGAGACTTGCACTATAGAGTTTTCTTTAGTATAGCGAATAGCATTACGTAAAATATTATCTACTGTGCTACGAATTAGATTTTCATCACCAATAATCGAGACTTCGTTTAATGTTGCACTAACGCTACATTGATTATTTTGTGCTTCAAAATTAGCGTCTTCCGCTATTTCCTTAACTAATTTTGTTAGGTTAATTGTTGTAAAAGCTAAAGTTTTATCTGATTCTAAACGGGCGAGAGTAAGTAGCTGCTCAATTAAGTTATTTAATCTTTCTGACTCAAGTTCTATTCTATCTAAGGCTGTAATAGCTTTTTCACCAGCGCGTTTTCTTGCTAGGCTTAATGCTACATTTAATCTAGCCAATGGTGAGCGTAGTTCATGCGAAATATCGCTAATCAAACGTTTTTGGACATCCATTAAAGAACAAATTTTCTCTGCCATATCGTCAAAATCTCTAGCAAGTTCTGATAGCTCATCTTTACGACTACCAACAGATTGCCCTACTCGAAATTGCCAGTTTCCATTAGCAAGCTGTCTAGTTGCTAGGCTAAGTTTTACAATTGGTGAGGTTAAGTAACGAGATAGTCCATAACAAACTGCCCCTATTGCTAGTATTGCCACTAAATACCTTAAAATCTGATAAATAGCATGTGTGTCAGGTAGCTTTGGTCTTCCAATAATTACATCCCAGAGGAAAAAAAAATTTTCTTTATCAACAGTTAAAACAGTTTTTGAAACAAACAAATGATTACCTACAAAATGAATGTCAGTATTTTTTTTATTTTTAATAAGATCTTCTAGTCGTCTACCATCTTCTACTTGACTTGGTGTATTTTGCTGGTAAATAGCTTTATTTTCATTGTTATAGACAGATACACTTAAAGGTAAAGTTTTTTCTAACACACTAAGATATTCTCTAAAAGCTTCTTCGCCATTGTTTGTCAGCTTTTCAAGGGCTGTTTGTGTATAAAGGTTTAGCGAAGTGGCAATAAAATCTTGTCGATGAACTTCTTGTGAATTAGCACGAATAAAAAGAAATGCGATGATAAAAGATGTTGTACTCACCAAGGCCATTGTGAGCAAAAAACATAAAAATATCTTTAAAAATATACTTCTCATTTTGTTTGTTCCTGTTTTGTTACATTAAGTATTTAGCCTATTATTGAATTATCACATAGCGATAACCTACACCACGAATAGCTTTAATTCTTTCTGTTTCTCCTGAGTGTTGAGCAAGCTTTTTTCTTAAATTGCTCATATGTGTATCGATACTGCGGTCAAAAGGTGAAAATCTACGCCCTAAGGCTTGTTCTGCTAGCTCTTCTCGGTTAACAACATTACCTGAGGCTTTAAGTAAAATTTTTAGTAAATCAAATTCTACTGTGGTCAAGTTTTCGATCATCTTACCGGCTTGAGTTACTGTCATTGTTCCAGTGTTTAGGCTTATATCTCCTAGAGAAACTACTTCATTAACCATTGGTTCAAGGCTTGTTTCTAATTTACTACGGCGCAAAATAGCGCGAATTCTAGCTACTAACTCTCGGCTATTAAATGGTTTAGCCATATAATCATCAGCACCTATTTCTAATCCTACAATTCTATCTATATCTTGACCTTTGGCTGTAAGCATTAAAACAGGAATAGTAGATTTGGCTCTTATCATACGTAAAAGCTCAAAACCATTAATTTTAGGTAGCATTACGTCTAAAATTACGATAGAAAACTGGCTAGATAAAATCTCTGGCAACGCAAGCTCAGGATTATTAAGGTATTTAACCTCAAAACCTTCCTCTTTTAGATACTCAGAAACTAATTCGCATAACTCTTTATCATCATCTATGATTAAAATTGAGTTCATAACCTGTTTAATTTCTCCTTAGCAACAAAGCTTTTTTGAGTTTACCATGCTATACGTAAGATAATTGTTAAGATTTGTAGAATAGATTAACAAAACTTAACAAAACTTTGCCTATTCTTAACCAAATTAATAACTTACTAAAGGTTAAATGTCGTTTAATTAGGCAACCAGATCTTAATAGTATCTTACATATTAAATATTAGAAGGAGTGTTTATGAAACAAAGAAAATTTTTTCTCGCTTGCTTTCTTATGATAACTTTATCTCTAGGACTAACTAGCTTTGCTCAAGATGGTAAACCTAGAAATGGTGGACAAGGAATCCATGGACATCACAGTCCAGTAGAGTTTATCTTGAGGGATTTAAATTTAACTACTGAGCAAAAAGATAAAGTTCGTGCCATATTTACTGCTGAGCGATCTACTATTAAAACGATACTAGACAATAATTTCACTAATCACCAAAAGCTCCATGATTTGATCAAAAGCGGGGATTTTGACTTAGCACAAGTTAGAGTAATTGCTGAGAGTCTAGCTAACAACCAAATATTATTGATAGTTGAAAAACAAAGAGGTGAGTCCCAAATCTACGCTATTCTTAATGCTGATCAACAAGCAAAGTTTGACCAAACCCAAACTAAGTTTGTTGAACATAAACCAATGCTACCAAATGAAAATAGATTAATAGAAATGCTTTCTAACGAATTGGCTTTAACTCCTGAGCAACAGACACAGTTAAGCAATATTTTGACACGACAAAAAGAAGGCGTTACCCCACTACTAGAAAAACTTGGTCAGTTTCATCAGCAATTAGCCACATTAACTGCTAAAGGGCGTTTTGACCAAATACAAATAACCAATTTAGCTGGACAATATGTAAATGTGATGGCTGACCTAACCGTGGCACATACGACTACACGCTTTAATATATATTCTTTGCTCACCACTGAACAAAGAGAAGATTTCTTGAGATTTCCCCCTTTAGGAGGCCCAGGATCACCATTTCTAGGACGCCCAGAAGGAGGTAGACCTCCAAGCTAGGTTTCTAACCTAGTAGTTTTTAGTAGCCTTAGCTTTATTTGTTTTTGATTAGTTTAGCTCCTCTACAATAATCTGTTTATATTTTACAGGGAGATTTATCTCCCTTTTTTATTTTTACTAATCAAATTACGTAAGAAATAGTAAAGGCTAGAAGAATATCCTAATAAACTTTTGATTATTCTTAGTAACTTTTCTGGGATCTCTTTTCTATGCTATCCTAGCCAACAGAGGTAATTTATGGCATACGATGATCTAAGAGACTTTATTAAAGCGTTAGAAAAAGCAGGTGAACTAAAGCGAATATCTCTAGAAGTTTCACCTATACTTGAAATTACAGAGATAGTTGACCGTGTATGTAAACGTTCTCAAGGCGGGCCTGCTTTACTTTTTGAGAATGTAAAAGGCCACTCAATTCCAGTACTCATCAATGCTTTAGGTAGTCGGCGACGAATGGAAATTGCACTAGAAGTTAATGGTTACAAAGATATTGCCGATAGGGTTACTGAACTTCTAGATTTTAAATCTCCACAAGGGTTTATTGAGAAGATAAAAATGTTGCCTAAACTAGCTGAATTAGGAAGATTTTTTCCTAAGATTGTTCGTTCTGGCCCTTGTAAAGAAGTAATCCAAAAAGATAATTTTTCACTCTTTGACTTACCAGTCTTAAAGTGTTGGCCTGATGATGGTGGGCGTTTTATCACTTTACCAATGGTATTTTCTCGTAATCCAGTAACAGGTAAACGTAATTGTGGGATGTATAGAATGCAAGTACTTGATGAGCGAACTACAGCGATGCATTGGCAACTTCATAAACATGGTGCAAGCCATTTTCGTGAGCATAGCAAGCGTAGCCAACAGCCAATGCCAGTATCAGTAGCTATTGGCAGCGACCCAATCACAACTTTTGCTGCAACTCTGCCTTTACCTGATGATTTGGATGAAATGCTATTTGCTGGGTTTTTACGCTCTAGTCCAGTAGAAATGGTCAAATGCGAAACAAATGACCTAGAAGTTCCTGCCTCAGCAGGGGCAAGGAGGCCTTGGGGCTGGGCTGGGCTGG
>CAZHXL010000005.1:0-697 GCA_964536575.1 uncultured Clostridia bacterium
TGTTTTGTTTTTCAAAAAGAGATGAATCCTTGTGAAGTATTTACCGCTTATTTTCTTGATGTTGAAAAACATTGGCGAATTGTTCAATACCACCAAGGCAAATGGATTAATGAGCTTTCAAAAACCCTTACACAATTAGAAACCGAAAACTACTCTGATGTTGATGATAGTAGTTTTTTTCAAATGGTTGATTAAATAAACAGGTTTAATAAACAGGTTTTAGGTATTAGTTTTCTCTTATTTCCTCTAAACTTTTATTTTCTGCCAGTCTTTTTTCCATTTTTTTACGAGTTTCTGCATGTCTTTTTGCTTGTTCAGTAGAGATATTTGTCTGAAATGTAAAATGGTTTTCTAAAAACTCAAACCCTGGCAGGCTTTTCATTCCTGTAAGTTTTTTCAAAGTACTAGGATTAATATTTGGGTTAGTTACAGAATAAGGAATTTTCACCTTTATTTCTGTGCCATTATTATTATTACTATTTTCTATTAAGAGCAGGGGGAAGTTTGTGGATTTTGTGGGTTTTGTGGGTTTTGGAGGGGTTGGTTGTTCTTTAGTAATCACAAAAATATTCTGTTTATCCTTATCTTTTACTACTAAACTATTGTTTTTTACACTTATCTCCCCTACATTATTTAATAGTTTATCTAAACCAATGTTATAAGCTTGATAATAAGCACTTAATTCTTGAAGCTTAGA
>CAZHXL010000005.1:707-1076 GCA_964536575.1 uncultured Clostridia bacterium
AATTTTATCTATATTTTTTCGTACAGTTGTACAGGTTTGTACTAGCTCTGCTTTTCCTTTTCCTTCAGGTAAATTGTTTATTTTTCTTTCTAGAAGCCTAGCCTTTTCATCAAGCTTACTTTTTACTTTTATACTTTCTTTATCTACCTTTTTAGAAAAATTTGCTTGTAGATTTGGTTTAGTTATATAGGACTTTGCTTCTATAACTAAGCTTTCTAAATTCATCAAATAAGCTTGATAAAGCGCGATAGAATTTAGGCTAAGGGTATCTAAAAACTTATCTTCAAGCTTTTCAAGAATATTAACAAAACGCTTTTCAAGACTTTTCTTTTTACTAAAAGAACATAACAGGATAAAAGTGAAGGGTCC
>CAZHXL010000005.1:1086-16193 GCA_964536575.1 uncultured Clostridia bacterium
TTACTATTATCAGACATTTGATCTATTTGCTCTGCTAAATCAGCAGACTTTTCATCGATTTCCCTTAACAATTTATCATGTTTTTCTCTTAACCCCTCATCTTCCTCACTTGTTGAATCAAAACTTGTTGGATAACTATTTACCATGTTCTCTGGATCAACTGGACTCTCTGGATCAATTGGACTCTCTGGATCAATCGGACTCTCTGGATCAACTCCAATAACGTTCATTTGATCATTATTAGCATTAGAGGTAGAAACACTATTATAACTACTTCCCTTAAAAAAGGTAAAAGACAACATAACCACCATAACTACACCAACTACAAGTGTTTCGTATCTTGTGTGTCTATTTTTCTTTTTCAAACTAAGCTTAGTAATAGCAGGTTTTACCTTAACAACGGATCCAGTTTGAGTAAAATCAACCGTAAGTGATTCTACCTGTTTCTGAGTAGTAAAATGTCCTAATTGTTCTATAGTATTCCCATTAGTTGCCCATGCTTTTTGAGCATTGGTATTTTTAGATATTTCTGGCAAAGTTTCTACTATTTGCCCTACACCTATTCCAGGTAAAGTATCAAATATTGCTGTAGGTTTGTCATCTTCTAATTCTGCTCTAGTAACAGTAATAGCACCGGTACTAACAATCTGTTGCAAAATATTACGCATTTCTGCCGCAGATTGAAATCGCCTAGTAATATCCTTTTGTAAAGCTTGAGCAATGATTTGAGTGAGTTGGACAGAAATATAATTAGGCAGAGGATCAGGATTACGATGAGCAATCGCCCCAAGTAGTGCCATAATATCTATTTGAGGAAAAGGTAAACGCCCTGATAGCATTTGATAAAGGATTACACCTACTGACCAAAGATCTGATTGTACAAATCTTTCTCCACTAAAAACCTCTGGTGCCATATAAGCAGGAGTGCCTGCAACCCCTGTGCTCTGCATTGTAGACTTAAGCACTCTTGCTAGACCAAAATCAGCTAAGCGGGGAATATCTCCTTGAAGTAAAATATTTGCAGGTTTTAAGTCGCGATGAATGACTTTTTTTGAATGTAAATGTTCTAAGCCACTAAGAATGCCTATGGTCATTGCTACTGCTGCTTCGATTGATGGTGCAACACCACCATGTTTTTTTAGCCAACCCTCTAGAGATCCATCTGGTGCATATTCGCTAACCAAGACCATATAATCACCATATTTATCAGCTTCAATAATTGGTAAGACGTTATTATGCCCTCCAAGCTGTGCCCAAAGTCGTGATTCTTGAGCAAGAGCAGCTAAATTTGGTTCATCATCTAAAGCTATCTTAAGAGCTACTTGAGTAGTAGCAAAGGTACCTCGACGTTCTGCTAGCCAGACTAACCCAAAGGCTCCTCTCCCTAGTTGACGGACTAAAGTATATGGCCCTATTTGCTCCTCTGTTTGCAGCATAATCTTTTCCCCATCTTTCCCTGATTGCTATTTTTATGGATATATTTTTTTTGGTAGTGTTAGTTTAACGCTCAAAAAATAGATCCGTTCTAAAAACTTAAGATAAATTTTCCGAATTGAGAAAATTATTTTAACTTAATTATAACTTAATCAAGTTAAAAACCATTATTTAGTTAACCCTACAAGCTATAACCGTTATTAAAAGTTATTATTGTTTTTTTCTTTCTTGCTCTCTAACAGCCTTTTTATCCATAAACCTTCGTGGCACTGGCGGTTCTGTCGCTTCTATTTGTTCTTCTTCTTGCTGCTTTTGTTTAGCATCTCTACGCATTTGTCTGACTTCTTTGGTCATTCTTTTTAAGTCTTTAAGCCTATCCTGAATAGAAATAATATTCACTGTTGGGACACTAGGTTCTTTTTCTAGAGCTTTACCAAATTCTGCACCAACATTTTCTTTTTGATCTGGAACTGGGATGTCTGGACTAGGAGGAAGTGCAGGGTTACTAATTGTGATAGCTTCACTAGTAACAGTTGGAGCTGCTTTTGTTTTTGATTTAAATTCTGATTTAATAACCCCTGCAACCATTATTAAATTATCTAATGCAAAAATATATCCCTCATAAAGAATTTTTACTTCTTCTGGTTTTACATCTTCTAATGATATTTCTTCAAAATCGTCTCGAATTCCTTCAAAGGCTTCTTGTAAGCCTGTTTTCCCAGTCCCTTTAGGTAAGTTTGATAGTTCTTTCTCAAGCAGTGCTAACCTTTTTCCTATCTCAACTGCTAGCTTATTACTATCTTTAATCATACTGCTATCTACTAGCTCTACTTTAGGAAGAGGTATAGGTAAGCTACTTAAAATATTAGTATTTTTGTCTATATTATTTATTTTCTCACTTTTTCTCGCTGATAAAAAAGGAAAGGGGAAAAACGCTCCAAAGCTACCTGGTAATAGCGATAGCACTGCCCATCCTGCTAAAAATAATACTGCAAATATTCCTATACGTTTTGCCATAGCAGTTGCAGTTTTATACTTTAAAACATCTGTAAGCTTATCAAACTCAGGCTCTAGGTTTTTAAATGAGTATTTTTCTGTAGCAGGAATATTTTGAGAAACCTCAGCCTGGGTAATACGGGCTGGGGCCTGTTCTATAGTTCTATTAGCATTTTGTTTGGATGGAAAAGAACTGTTTCCTAATGGCAAGTGAGGTAATGTAGCTATTGTTTGCTCAGGGTTAGTCTGTTTTGCAGTATCAACAACTAGTGTCGGTTTGTCATCTATTATCCGCAAAGTCACAGGCATAATATCACCACTACTAGCAACAGATTGTAGAGCACTACGCATTTCTGCAACAGACTGATAGCGATTCATTGGATTTTTTTGCAAAGCACGAGCAACTACTTGAGCTAAAGTAAATGGTATATAGTCTGGTAAATTTTCATACTTGCTTTTAATAATAGCTCCAAGTAGTGCCATCAGATCTGATTGGGGAAAGGGTAAACGACCAGATAACATTTGATAAAGGATTACTCCCACTGACCAAAGATCTGATCCTACAGATCTTTCGCCATCAAAAACCTCTGGTGCCATATAAGCAGGAGTGCCTGCAACTCCACCAGATTTTAAGCTACTTTTTAGTACTCTTGCTAAACCAAAATCAGCTAAGCGTGGAGCATCTCCTTGAAGTAAAATATTGGCAGGTTTTAAGTCACGATGAATAATCTTTTTTGAGTGAAGGTGTTCTAAACCATTAAGAATGCCTATGGTCATTGCTACTGCTGCTTCGATTGATGGTGCAATTCCATTATGCTTTTTTAACCAACTATTTAATGTCCCATCTGGTGCATATTCGCTAACAATAACAATATATTGGTCATATTTATCAGCTTCAATAATTGGTAATACATTAGGATGTCCACCAAGCTGTGCCCAAAGTTGTGATTCTTGAGCAATAGCATCTAAATCAGGCTCATCTTCTAAAGCTATCTTAAGAGCTACTTGAGTAGTAGCAAAGGCACCTCGACGTTCTGCTAGCCAAACTAACCCAAATGCTCCTCTTCCTAGCTGACGCACTAAAGTATATGGCCCTATTCGCTTGCCTGCTTGTGGCATAGTCTACTCCCAGATTTTTTGTGGATTTATTAAGTTGCAGATTAGCAAAATACCCAAATGGTTGCAATCTTACGGCCAAAAAAAACCGGGTGTTGAATAATATTTTTAATATAAAAAAAATTAAGCCATTCTAATTATTGGTTTCTAGCTTAAAAAATTAATGAGACAGGGTTAATGAAGAAAGTTGTTTACCGCTATCTAGTTCATAACAAACTATTTCTTGTCCTTTTACTTGAACAGGAAGCTTTTTATCTTCAAAACTAATTACTTTTTCTAAAGGCTCATATTGATCATTAAGCACACTAACTAGTTTGCCTTTTGTAGGTGAATTTATTACCCAATATTGCACATTCCCTTCTTCATAAAAAGCTAAAATATCCCCATTCCAGGCCAAACTCTGATAAAAATGATGTACTTTACCTGCTGGTGTCAAATGCCAGCCAGGGGTTAAATCTTCTACTTCCAGCTTACTATCTGTAAACCCAATAACAGTAGATGTTTTTCCATCTGTCCAATAATTAATTGCATGATAGGGAAAAGAGTGTATCCAAAAGCCTACAATATCTGGCGACATAATTAATTGATTTAGCTTACGTGCAAACTCCATAGCATAAGCGTTGGTTAGATGAGGGTTACCCTTAAGAGAAAGCCTAATATTATATTCTGTTACTTGATACTTCATTTTAGAGTATTTACGGATAATTTGGTTAAATTGATCTATGGCAATAGGTGTAACGCCCCTACTATAAAGGTGAACAGCACCATAAATATCATCACTGTTTTTTAGATCAATGAGTGGATCTAGAGTAGCTAAAGTTCTGTCACAATACTCATTGCCAGGGATTTTTGTTGGCCCATTATTATCCTTACCTACAATCACAGCAATTGCAAATTTTACCTTAAAAGGTCGTAGTGCCTTAATTATTTCTGCTGACTTTTGAGCATATTCCTCTGGTGTCCAAGGTCGAGCACTCAAGAAAGGCTCATTACCTAATTCTATGGAGCTAATTAAGCCTAGCGCGTCTGCTTTTTCAAAACGCTTCAGTAGATCAATTGCTACTTGTGGGCCTTCTTCAACATTTACTCCTAATACTGTAGTAAAACCAAAATCTTTCATAAAAGAAATAAATACTTCTGCTGGAATCCAAGGAAAAGCATTACTTAATTTATTTATCTCTCTTAATTTTAGGCTTTCCTGATGACCAAGATGGCTATAGTAGCCATGAAAACTTATACGTAAGTCTTCTACTCCAGCATCCCGCAAAGCCTTTGCTAGAATTGGCCTCTTGTCTTTCATAACCATATGGAAAATAAGCTCATTAGGAGGATCAGCAAAATTAAAATGTGCACCAAACATTGGCCTAGGGCGGGGATTGAGCGGATTAAGTGAAATAACCTTGGTGCTTAACTGTGGTTTAGGCTTAGTATAGCTTCTAGAATTACAATCTATTACGATTATAAGAAGTAGCCCTACCAGTAAGCTTACTAAACTAAATCGGTTAAATATAAATGGGAACACCTTTTTTATTTTGCTAACTAACCAATCATAGCTTATTTGCAGCATTACTTATCTCCTAATGCTAGTCACTTCGGTAATTTTACAAAATCTCGCGCTCATTTCCTACTCGACGTGTAACCTTTTGCAAATCTAAATACTCTAGTAAAGGAATTGCATGTTTACGCGAAAGACCTGTTAAATCCTTAAAAGTAGCAACATCTAGCTTTGTATTTTTCGCTTTTTGTCCTTTGATGCGATCAAGAATTTCATTGACAGCTTCACGATGAAAAACAAATTCACCTATTTTAAGCAGCTTTTGCTCATTAACTAGTAATTGATAGATTTTACGTAACTTATTAGTATCAATACGAAAATCTTTCATCACTTCATCATAGGTACGAGCTTGAAATCCAACTTCTTTAAACTTGGTTTCCATCTGTTTTTTTGCTTGTTCATCCTCGCTTGATAAAGAAATTTGATGTGAGGCTAAGCGTAAAATATCTTTTTCACTAACAATCAATTTTTCTACCACCAACCGATCTAACACTAGCTTAAAAATTTCTGGTATAAACCCAATCTTTTCTCGTACTTCCTCACGATTAATCCCTATTTGCAAGGGTTCACGTTTATGAAAATCTTTCATTATTTTGAACACTTCTGTTTTTAATTGTTCATAAGCTGTTTTTGCTAACAAATAAGCTGGTTGAGAGTCTGATTTAAGCAACCGTCCAGATTGAATTAAATTACCTATTTCTTTGTTTAACAAAACATCTGCAAAACCCGTCCGAGACACTATTGCTGCCATAGACATGCCTTTTGCTCCAGCCATTTCAATAAACAATGCTATTTGTTCTACTTGATTAGCATTTATTAATTTATTCAACCAATCAATTGCTTTTAGGTCTTTTAGTCGATGCTTAGCAGGTAGAGTGTCAATAATTTTACCACCACCAATAGTAATCTGAGGCGAATAACTACGAACAATAAACCTATCTCCCGGCAAAGCAAAAGTTGGTTCTTCTAAACGCAATTGAGCAAACATTTTTTGTCCAGGAATTAATTCTATTCCGCCTAATAAAACTACTCTAGCCATTACTTCTGACGTGTCATGATGGAGTCTGACACGAGTTCTTTGACTCATTGATTTTGTTACATTAGGTAATAATTCTAGCTCTACATCTAACATTGAAGTTGACTCAAAGCGTTTTGCTGGAACTAAAACCTGTCCACGTCCAACTTGTTCTAGGCTAATACCTTGAAGATTAACCGCAGTACGTTGCCCAGCAATAGCTTTATCTGTTGCTAAGTTGTGAACTTGTAAACCTCGCACTTTAGCTTGAACTCTACCAGGCAAAATGTCTATTTCATCAGCTAAATGCAACTCTCCTGCGGTCAAAGTACCCGTTACAACAGTCCCAAATCCTTTTATAGTAAAAGCACGGTCAATTGGTAATCTTGGTGTTGCTGATGCATTTTTACTAGTTGTCTTACTAGCTAGCTTAAGTAATTCCTTTTTTAGTTCTTCAATTCCTTGCCCAGTTTTACAACTTACAGGCAGAATTGGCGCGTCAGCTAAAAACGAGTTTGAGACAAATTCTGCTACTTCCTCTTTAGCTAGTTCTAGTAGTTCTTCATCCACCAAATCAGCTTTAGTAAGGACAGTTAAGCCTGTTTTGATTTGTAGCAACTTGCAAATATCAAAATGTTCTCGTGTTTGTGGCATCACAGCTTCATCAGCAGCAATTACCAGCATCACTAAATCTATTCCATGTGCCCCTGCCAACATATTTTTGACAAAACGTTCATGTCCAGGTACATCAACAAAACCAAACCTACAATCATTTATCACTAGATCGGCAAAACCAATATCTATAGTAATACCACGTTGTTTTTCTTCCTTGAGACGATCAGCATCAATTCCTGTAAGTGCCTTGACTAGGGATGTCTTACCATGATCAATATGACCAGCAGTTCCAATAATAATGTTCTTCATGAGATTTAACCAACCTGACAAAAAAGTGGACAAAATATTTTCATGATAATTTCCGTGCTTCAGCTAGTAATGTTTCATTAGCACATGACTCCCAGCGATGGCTACTAACATAAACAAATTTTATTACTCATTACTCCATCTCAACCTATTAAAAAACTTAATAATTCTCTTAATATTTAGGACGAAGTGAAACTATCATTGGAATGTCATTTTTTGTCCTAAGTGTAATCATTGGTTGGACTTCTACTTTGCTACCTGGAGCAAGAGACAATTTCCACTTTTGTGCAATGGTTGCTAGAAGCAAAACCCCTTCCATCCAAGCATAAGGCTCACCAATACACTGCCTAATCCCACCGCCAAAAGGAAAATAGCTATGTTTAGGGCGTTTTTCTCGTGCTTCAACTGTCCAACGCTCAGGATCAAATTTCTCTGGTTCTGGGAAATATCGCTCATCATGATGCATTAAGTATTGGCTCATAAAAGCAATGCTATTTACAGGCAAAGTGTATCCTCCAACTTGGCATTCTTTAACAACTCGTCTGCCTATTACCCAAGCAGGGGGATAAAGTCGCATAGACTCAGACAAAACCATTTCTAAATACCTTAAGTTTGGATAGTCTCCTGCTATAGGTAGATGTCCCTGTAATACTTGGTCAATTTCTTGCCAAACTCTAGCCTCTACTTTTGGATGCTGGGAAAGTAAATACCAAGTCCAAGTTAGAGCATTAGCTGTAGTTTCATGTCCTGCAATAAAAAGGGTCATGACCTCATCACGAATTTGTAAGTCACTCATCCCTTTACCATCGCCTTCTTCATCCTGAGCTATTAGAAGCATTGACATTAAATCGCCTATATCTTCACCTTTTGCCCGACGTTCGTTGATAATTCGGTAGATGGTTTTATCTAACAAATCACGAGCATTATTAAAAGCACGCACTCTTGGGAAAGGCAATTTTTCTAGTACTTCAACAAATGGTAGGGTAAGAAAATCAAAAGATTTAACAAAAACACCCATTGCTTCGCCTAGTTCATCAGCATCCTTTTCAACATCAGCATCAAAGAGGGTTTTAGCTACAATCCCCAAAGTTAGCCGCATCATTTCTTCGCCAATGCTAATGGTTGTACCTGCCTGCCAAGACTCTCTAGCTCGTGCAGCATAATCAACCATTACCTTTGCATAATTTGCTATTCTTTGACGATGAAAAGCTGGTTGTACTAATCGGCGTTGGCGTTTATGAAAATCTTCTTCGCTAGTAAGTAACCCTTCGCCTAACAAACGCTTGGAGCGTTGCAACCCTCGGCCTTTATGAAAACTACGTGGTTGGTTAACTAGAACCTCTTTGATAAAGTCTGGATGGTTAAGCAAGTAAATATCTTGATTGCCTAGTTTAAGAAAAACTATATCTCCATAACTTCCAGCTTCAGTTAAAAACTTAATTGGATCGCGTCGAAAATTCCATAAATCGCCCCATAGAGGCTTTTTTCTAGGGCCAGGTGGTCGCTTTAGGCTTGGCATAGGTTTTCCTCGAAACTAAACTATGAAATAAGGAGCTTTTTTGAGTAGGTAAGAACTATTAACAAAGTTGAAAAGTATTTGTGGTTATAGACAGCTATTAAATAGTTTAGTTATTTGGTTCGGGGTTATCTGGAAGTTTTATATCTCCATATTCTTTTTCGTATATTTTTAGTGTTTCAGCTAGTGCATTATAAAAGGCTTTTGCATGCATTGGCGACATGATTACTGTCGCTAAATGTTTGACTTGCCCTTCTACTAGTATTCTTCCTGTTTGTAGAATACTAAAGTTCATTTGTACGTCCCATTGAGATATATTTAATTGAGAATGATTTACATACAAAGACACATATTCGTTTGACTTTGTAAAATCAGGAGTTTGTGGATTTTTATTTTGTCCTTCTGACATTTTGTTCTCCTAGGCTGTTATCGTTTTCAGAGAAATATTTTGTTTATTACCAACCTCTACTATTTTAGTAGAAGCTAGTTGAGCTTGTTGTGGGGGTTGTTGAATAGTTTGTGTTGTCACACTTATTGTTTGTTTTATGTGGGTATCTACGCCAAAACTTCCAATTATTACTTTAGTACTCTGTATCTGTTGTTCTATTAGCTGTAGAGTTTCGTTCTCTCTAAGTTCCTCTGTAAAACTTTTGGCAGATAAGGCTTCCGCAGATAAGGCTTGGGTTTCATTTAGAAAATCACTAAAAGGCACAAATTTGATTAGTAATGCAACATCAAATGAAGAAGCTAGTTCTAGAAGAGTTTTGATAGTAAGTTTGCCATAAGATGGATCTTCCAACCTTGAAATAGTATTTTGTGTTTTGTCAGCTTTTTCAGCCAATTGTTGTTGCGTCCAGTTTCTTTGTTCTCTCATCAAGCGTGTTTGGTAGGCAATATTATTTTTTATATGTGCTCCTATATATGCATCCCTATAGGGTTTGTCTAAAAATTTCTTGAATTTCTTATGACTCAAATTCACAGACTTGGACATGATCTTTATCTCCATCAATTATATCTTTTCGCTTTTTAGCTATTGTACATGCATCTTTAGGAACAAATTTGCTGTCTTTTTCAACAACTTCTGGCAAGAGAAAAATAAATACCTTTTCTCCACCATAACACCCTAAAGGTCTATATTGTTTTCTTCCAGCTTTAAATCTTATCTCTATTAACCCTGAACACTCTTCTGTTAGTGTTCCTACCTGAGGACGTTGCCACCTAGCTTGTTGACTCAAAAAATTAATAGCACTATCAAAAGCAGCTCTTACTTCTACTGTTTGATCGTTATACCATGCTTCAACAACATCATCCCCGCTTTTGTTTTTTAAGAAACATTTGAATGTCCACAAGTTCATAAAATATCACAAAATTGCGATGTTGCAAATTACCTTTTCACTAAAGCTTATGGTATAAGACAGATAATCAGTTAAAAACTTAATTGGATCGCGTCGGAAATTCCATAAATCACCCCACAAAGGCTTTTTTCTAGGGCCAGGTGGTCGCGTTAGGCTTGGCATAGTTTTCCTTAAAATTAAAACGTTTCTGTTTGAGGAAATCGCAAAATCAATTCATCAATAAATATTTCCAGGCTTGGATTTAATTTATATAACTCCATCAATCTTTTATGTTTAAGATAACTTTTAGAAATATCATACTCTTTAGGATCTTTTTTATCCTGACTTATTGGTTTTTCGTTTCTTTTAGTAAGACAGCGATTTAAGGCATCTAAACACCCTTTAATTTTACTTGCGCTTTTTTTATCGCAATAGATAGGCAGTAACCAACATTCCATAGAATGTACACATATAGCAAATATTATACGGTTTTGATATTTAACAAAAAAATCTTCGCCTATAAAACTAATAAATTTTTCTACTACTTTTGCTCTTAATTGATTTGGTGCTAGTTCAATACCGTTCTCAAATTTGCTAACATCAAAACCCTTTTCGTCACTTACATCTGTATCAATTTGGACTATTACATAGTCATTGAAGTCAAGCGCGCTTTTGAACTGTTGTGACTTACAATACTCAATAACATAACGCCAGCCTCCTTGAGTTAGCTGACGATTATCAGTGTAATTTACTATAGGCTGTAAAGGATTAGGATCAATATCTGGATCATTAAAAAAGCCTCTTAGTATATTTTGGATAACAACCTGGTCTGTTATTCCCTCCGTAATTAGAGCAAATGTAGTTGTAGAAGACATATTAAAAGTTTTTAGGTAGACCCCCTATATAACCTCTTAAAAAAGCCTCGGAAAGTCTAACAGGTTCATTACCTTCTAAAGGTTTTGGTTTACTAAAAGGTCTTACTTTAGTATGTCCAAGGCTATTTCTATACACAATAAACAGTTTTTGTTCTTCATCATCTAAATTCAACCCATCTAATACTGCTGGATTGTGCGTAGTAAAAATAGCTTGCTTGTCATATTTTTCTGCCAATACAGCTAATCTTTTCACTAACTCACTGCATAATTTAGGGTTTAATGAAGCATCAATGTTATCAATAGCAAAAAACTTAGGGGTTAGATTACTTACAAAAAGGCAGAAATAGAATAGTAAAAACAAGAAACCTTCATTAGAGCTAACTTGATCAAAATATTTTAGGTCGCTATCTATATATCTATCTTCTATTTGGATATATTTTTCATCTCCATATAAATTATTTGGCAAGTGAAAATTCTGAAACCAATCAATTAATTCAAGCCCTTTTTTTACTTCTTGTAACTCTTCTTTATTTTCTATACTCATTACCTTCAATAGTTTAAATAGCCCTTCCCCTTTGATTCCTAAAGGTAAAATTTGACCTTCTTTTTCAAATGTACGCAAAGATGTATTTTCAGGTGAGTAAATTAGAAAAGCTTCCAATTCTAGACCAGCAACTGATTGTCTAGCTTTATCACCATTGATAAAACCAGAAACGTTAGTAGGTGGTTCTATCTGCTTTAACAATGTTTTTCTATAAGTGTCTCCTAGATTCATCCACTTAGAGTATAAAGATTTATTGTCGTTATGAAGAGTACATTCCTGTGCCATTCTATTTTGAGAAACTATGGATACTTTTATTTCTTTATCAACATTTCCTTTGTCAAAAGCTGACCTCATAAATTTAGGGTCTTGTGTAACTCTTATTCCCCTAGAAACTAAAAACTCGTTATCCAATTTGTTGTAAAAAGAGGCTGAATATAGGGCTATTGCTTCTAAAATGTTGCTTTTGCCACAACCGTTCTCACCTATAAAAACATTTACTCGCCCTAAATTTAAACTTAAGGTTTCAATGGATTTATAGTTTTCTATTTTTATTTCCTTAATCATTAAGTCCTTTAATTATTTATTCCTTACTGGCACATAAGGCTTGTTTTTTCCTTCTACAGCTTCTTTATACGCGCCTTGAGGAATATCACCTAGTTGGATTGCTTTGTCATATTCTTTGACTGCTGCGTCCCTTTCCTCAACAAAATCATAGATTCGAGCAATTAAAACATGGATTTGTGAAACCATCCATTTTTCCTCTGAATTAGCAGCAGCAATTGCATCTCGATAAAGCCTTACTGCATGTGCAAAGCGTTCCTCTTGGGCAGCAATTTTGTCATCATCAGAGTTGTTGTCATCTAGTTCTATTTTGGAAGGTTGATTATTAATAATTTGTGCTACGCCAAATAATGCACGAGCATTTTTTGGTTGTTCACGTAAAATGGCTTCTAATTGTGTTTTAGCTTCGTCAAATTTACGCTGTTTAATTAAGCTATCAATATCAATGATTGGTTTTGCAGCAGCTTTTGCTGTGGCGCGTCGCTCCTGAACACGGGCGCGTGCTTCTTTTGCTTCATCTAGCCGTTTTGTTTCATGAACAAAATCAATGTTAGTAAGTAGTGCAGGGAAAAAGTCACTTATATCAACCCCTGATCGTTCTAAGCCTGCTAAGCCTTCATAAAAATGAAATACCAAGACAAACCCTTGTTCATAATATTGACTAAGTTGAGAAATTACCTCATCAGAATTAAGATTGTTTCCTGCTGCACGGGCTGTTAACCGTACTCCTACAGCACGCGCTAAGGATTCGCCCACTACTTCAAAAACATTACGTCTTGCCCTTTCTTTAGCATTAGGTAAAATTGCTACTAGAGGATCAATTTTTTCTTTTAATTCGGCAATTTCTACAGATTTTTTTCCAACAACTGGATCTAACACAAATCTTAAGAAAGCATGCCTAATATGTTCTCTAACAGATTGTTCTGAAACAACAATAAAATAGTCATCGCCTAAACGACGAGATTCATTATCTGCCCCATTTAAGACATCGTTACGAGAAAGCACTGTTCCAGCAGAAGCAAAAGGATTAGGAAAGATTTGCAAGCGTCTAACACGAGGTAAATATTGAATCCATTCTTTGCCTTTTTCCTCAGCAACTTCTTTATTTTCTTTGTCTTTTTTGTCTTTTTTATCTTTTTTAACCTCAACAGGTGCTGGCATCACATAGGTGTCAAGCTCTTTAGAAAAAACAGGAGTTGGTTGTAGTTCTAAAATAGGTTTAGTGCGTAGATAAATTAACGTTTCATAAAGTACTGAACTAGCAACATTTTCATATTCATTCCTTAAGCTATCTAATAGAGCTTTGTATTTTGGAAGGAAGCTACGAACTTTTGAGCGACTATAAAACTCACGTAACAAGTCGCTAAAGCCTAAAACATCTTGCACATCTAAAGGTAAGTTTGCTTTTACTGATGGATTATTTAATGCAGGTACTGTGCTTAGGGATAAAGCCAGACCAATGTAGGGTGATATTTGAGCAGCATCTTCGCGGCCTTCAATTCGATGAGCAACATAAAAATTTTGCAATTTTTTTATCAAATCTGGTGAAGTAGCTTTTAAGTCTTCTCGCAAAGTTGTTTGAAGGTCAGCTAATTTACCAGCACCCTCATACTTGTAACCAGCTAAAGTTAAAGCTGTCATCATGACTAAAATTCTTTCATCACTAAGAATTAGCACATTATAATCACGCGGATTAATAGCTTCTATATTGTTAGTTTGGTTATTTGTTGAGGGTGTTTGAGCAAAATTAATAGTATTAAAATTAGGTGTAAGTAATATTGACAAAGACAATATGAGGGAAAAGCAATTTTTTTTTGACATAGGGTAGACCTTTCCAAACCTTCCAATAAAAAACTAACTATAGAAGGTTTGGATGCTAAAACTTTTTAGGACAAAGTTATTTATTAAAACTCTTGAGGGCTTCTTCTTCAGAAGTAAATGTTTCAAATACTGTTAATAGTTTAGTTATCGCTAGTAGGTCTTGTATTTTTTTGGTTAAGTTGAGCAGCTTCAAAACCCCACCAGCCTTATTAGTATTAGTAAAACTATTAACTAGCTCTCCAATTCCTGAGCTATCTACATAGCTTACGTCGCCTACATTAAGTAGTATATTTTTATTATTGCTATCAATGAGCTTACGAATAGCCTCACGCAATTGGACGCTACCTGCACCGATAGTAATTTTGCCACTTAAATCCAATATAGAGACATCGCCAGTCGTTCTTTGGTTGATTGTTAGTGACATTATTTGGCTCCTTATGATTTTATTCTGTAGTTTCTGAAATAATTCTTTTCTTAAGCATTTTAACTATTGTACCTCCCTGAGGGTGACTAGAAAAATCCACCTCATCCATAAAAGTACGCCTATAAAAAATGCCTCTTCCACTGGGATTTAATAAGTTTGTAGGATCTAGTGGGTCAGGAATATGTGTAGGATCAAAGCCTTCTCCATAATCGCGCACAGAAATAGTAATAGATTCTTCACTAATAATAAACATAACATCTACAGCTTTATTACTATCTAGCTTATTTCCGTGTTTAATAGCGTTAATAACAGACTCTCGCACAGAAAGACTAATCCAATGGGCTTCTTCTTCTCCAAAACCAACAATCTGTGTAATGTTGTCTGTTACCGAAGCGACTAATTCCGTAAACTTAAAACTGCTATTAATTGTCAAAGCGATGGTGCTAGCGTTTTGCTCCATCTCAATTATTCTTACCCTTTCTTATGCTAGGATAATTTGGTCGCTCCGGTGATTTTACCGCCGGGGCACAATATCTTTTGGTGTAACATATGCTTTATATTAATGTCAAGTAAGAGATCTAATCCTTTTCCGACATTAATAACAAAAGCAAAATATTAATAATTTACTAAGGCAAATTCTAAAACCATATGATCATTTCCAGAGCTAAATCAATCAGGGGGGAACTTTCTTTACCTGGAGATAAATCTATTTCCCATCGTGTTGCTTTAATAGCTTCACTTGCTGATGGTAAATCAGAAATTGAGGGTTTTGCTAGTAGCAAAGATTGTTATAGCACTCTCAACTGTCTACGCGAATTAGGTGCATCTATTGAAGAAACAAATAATAAATTAATCATAAATGGCGTTAATAAAAAAGGCTTTTCTAAGCCTAATAAAGTTCTAGACGCTGGCAATTCTGGCTCAACAATGAGGATGTTAAGCGGTATTTTAGCAGGCCAATCATTTACAACAGAGCTCACAGGAGATGATTCGCT
>CAZHXL010000005.1:16203-25646 GCA_964536575.1 uncultured Clostridia bacterium
CATAGACCAATGAAACGTATTGTCACTCCACTTCGTCAAATGGGAGCAAATATTCAAACTACGAACAACAATTTTGCACCTTTACTTATTTCTGGCGGTAATTTACATGGAATTAAATATGATATGCCTATTGCTAGTGCTCAAGTAAAATCTTGTGTTTTATTTGCTGGCCTTTTTACTGAAGGTAATACAATAGTTTCTGAGTCTACACAAACTAGAAACCATACTGAGCTTATGTTAAGCGAGTTTGGAGCTAATATAACTACTAAATCCAATGTTATTACTATTAATGGACAATCCACTTTACATTCTTGCTCTTATACTGTGCCCAGTGACATTTCATCAGCAGCATTTCTTATTGCTGCAACAATCTTATTACCTAACTCAGAACTACTTTTGCATTCTATTGGTATTAATCCAACTCGACGAGCCATAATTGATGTATTACTTCAACTTGGTGCTAATATTGAGTTTATTAACTCACATATTCAACATGGTGAATATGTGAGCGACTTACTTATTAGATCTAGTGAGCTAGCTAGCAATGATAACACTTGTACTCTTAAAGGAAATATTATTGCTAACTTAATAGATGAAGTACCTATTTTAGCTATTTTAGCAACTCAAACTAAAGGAGGTCTAATTATTCGTGATGCTAATGAATTAAGAATAAAAGAAAGCGATCGTATTCGTGCTATTGTTGATAATTTACGTACTATGAATGTAGAAGTTGAAGAATATCCTGATGGTTTTGCTATTAATGGACAACAAAAATTAATTGGAGCTAAAATTGATTCTATGAATGATCATCGTATTGCAATGGCTTTTACAATTGCAGGCTTAATTGCTACTGGTGAAACAGAAATTATTAGTAGTGATTGTGTAGATATTTCTTTTCCAGGATTTTTTAACAAATTATCATCTGTTACAATGTAAACTATGACAATAATTTTTTTAGTTGGTTTTATGGGAAGTGGAAAAACTTCTATAGGTTGTGAGCTAGCAACTTGTTTGGAATACCAATTTATCGATTTAGATGATTTAATAGCTAAAGAAACAAACACCACTATTAACGAAATATTTGCTCAGTATGGAGAAGCATATTTTCGCCAACTAGAGCATAAAATGCTAAAAAATATTATTAAATATCAAGATACAGTAGTTGCTTTAGGTGGTGGAACTTATATTGAACAAAAAAATCGTAAACTAATTAAAAAACTTGGTATTTCTATTTGGTTACAATGTGAATTGGCAGTTATTCTATCTCGTTTAGCAAATGATAATTCTCGCCCTCTAAATCGTAATCCACAACAAATGCAAAAACTATTAGAATCTCGTTTACTTATTTATCAGCAAACGGATTTTCAAATAAATGTAACTAATCTAACTATCCAAGATGCAGCAGAACAGATCAAAAAACTAATGACAATATAAGTTTATTTCTTATCAATAATAAACATTGGTGTAGCAGAGCCGCCTCCAGCAGTAACATTTAATAATGACAATTTAGAAAGACGTATTCCACAACCTTCAATATATTTTCCATTCCAAACATAAGGGTCTAGATCTAAAAACCTTTCACTAAAATTTAATTTCCCATAAATCATACTAGGATATAGTTCTTGCCCTAATGGTACACGTTCTTGAACAACATATGAGTTAGACAAAGCTATTTTCAATGTTTCTGACCATTCTTCGCTACTTGATTCCCAACCTAACATTACACCTTTACCACCATACTCTCCATTTGGTTTCAAAACTAACTGATTTTGATTGGTTACAATAAAATCTACTAAATCTACAACATTATTTTTATATACCGTTTTACATTCGCGTACTTTTCTTGTCCAAGGTATATGTTTTAATAGTGCATTTATAACTTCTATTGGATAAATTTCATGATAAATTGGGTCACTAAGCAAAGCAAAACAGCTTTTTTTGTATAACATTTGTACTTGCAAAGCATTTGCTATACAAACATCATTATTTCTCACAGCTTCTATCATTGGATGGTTAAGTCTAAACTTATTTAGAAATTCTCCTATTATTACTCTCTTATAAATTAAATCTATTGGAAAATCTTCAACAAATAATTTATTATTGCGATATTCTAATTCATCAGGGTCAACTATTTTTACCTGGCAACCATGTTGTTCAAAATACTCTTTTGACAACAAAAACTCACCATATGTGCTTACACCACGCCAATCAACAATAGCAATATTAGGTAAACCTTTCCCACCCCAATGCTGATATGCTAACAATAAAGCCTCAAACACTTTTTTTCTAATTGCAAAAGTTTTTAAGCTATATGTTTCACTAAACTTTTGCATTATTGGCATTTTGTTAAAAGTATCTGATAATTCATCACCATAAGCCAACCCTCCTGGGCTTTCTGCATTATATTCAACAAAATTAAAATCACCTTCACTACTTAAAAAGCCATCAAGCCTACCGCTAACATCAGGTGCACCATATTTATTATCAAATTTTATTATTATTTCTTCTTCAGGAGTTAAATCTAGTTGCTTACGCAACTCATCATCAGCCATTAATCTTTGTCCTAGTAAGTTAATACCTGTGCTAACTAACTGTGCTGCGTTATGGACAAAATTATAAGTAGGCTGATCAATAAAATAAGGTCTTAGTACACTACAAACAGGGCGTTTTCCAAAAGCTAAATGACGATTTTCTGCTGCTTCCTGTAAGATTTGTTGTGTTGAGCTTAAATATTCATCTTTTACAAGTAGTTCATGGTAATAATCAATAGCTTTTTTCATTATAACAATTCCTTTTCATAAATAAATAATAAATCAAAAGAATGAATATTCTACATAAGAAGGCGAACATTCTATATAAGAGGACGAATACATAGGTTCGCCCTTACATTTTCATTAATTCATTCCAACGATACTCTGGTTGCTTATTAATAGCTTGTTTTGCAGACTCAATTACTAGAGTTGCCATTTTATTAACTACCCAGGGGAAATATTTTTCTGTTAATGAAGTAAGATCAAAGTCTGGTGCAGAATTCATAAAATCAATTGCATATGGAACACCATCTCTAATAGCAAACTCAACTGTGTTCATATCATATCCAAGAGCTTCGTTTATTTTTATAGCATCTTGTCTAATTCTTTCTGTGAGTATTGGATCTAAATTTTGGTCTACACCACTATAACGTTCAAAATGTGGCTTACTAGGATCCCAATTAGTAATTAAACTTTCTTTTTTTCCAATACAAATACAACGAACATATTGTTGCCAATCAATATATTCTTGTAACATCATACAAAGTTGCTCTGATTTATCATAATACAATAATAATTCTTCTAGAGAATGAACTTTATTAACAGCTTTCCAGCCTCCTCCCCAATGAGGTTTAAGAATTGCTGGCAATCCAATATAATCTATGATGTTTTCCCATTCTACAGGAAACTTTAAGTTGATTAAACTTTCAGATACAATGCTTTCAGGATAACTATGCATAGGCAAAACAACAGTTTTAGGGATTGCAATAGCTAATTTTTCTACTAAAGCTGTGCCAAAGAATTTATCGTCTGCCATACGCCAAAATGGATTGTTAATTACTACTGTCCCATTAAGTGTTGCTGTCTTGAGATAAGTTTGATAAAAAGCTACTTCGTGAGATATTCGATCAACAATAACTTGATAAGGGCAAGTAGCATTACTAGCAATTTCGCCTACCTTTACATATTCTGCTACTACGCCTTCATTACGCTTATTTACCTCTTCAATTAGCGCGTTAGGAAAAGACCTTTCTCTACCTACTAGTAAACCCACTTTTAGCATATTTGATTAACTCCAAATCAGGAAACTTGCAAAGAATTGCTATTATGTGTGGATCTACTAGTATGCTGCAACCCTACTTGGAAGTAGTTTCATTTTGTGCCATAGTGGTTTATCTACAATCACTACTTTAAGTTAAGACTTGTTTTATTATATTTACTATATGTCAATTAAAGAAAACCTTAATGAAATCCAAGCAAGAATGGTTGCCGCTTGTGAAAAAGCTAATCGTAGTATTAATCAAATACGCTTAATTGCTGTTACTAAAACGTTTCCTGCCGAAGTAATTAACGACGCTTTAGCTATTGGTGTTACTGATATTGGGGAAAATCGTGTCCAAGAAGCAGAAGAAAAGTTTCCTAATCTTTCTAATTACAAAGTTTGTCGGCATTTAATAGGACATTTGCAAAGCAATAAGGTTCGAAAAGCAGTTGAACTTTTTGATTGGATTCACTCCATTGATAGTATCAACCTAGCTGAACGAGTAAACCGTATTGCTGGCGAACTAGGAAAATACCCTAATGTGCTTATCCAGGTCGATCTAGCTAAAGAGCCAACAAAAAATGGTATAGATGAAAGCCAACTACACGATCTAGCAATCTATTTGGCTAAGGCTGAGCATTTAAGCTTTCGTGGTTTAATGACAATTCCACCTTATTTTGAAGATCCAAGTGCGGCTTTACCTTATTTTCGTCGCTTAAGTGAGCTATTAAATGAGCTTAATAATAAAAATCTGTTTTCTCAGCCATTAACAGAACTCTCTATGGGAATGAGCCATGATTTTGAGGTAGCAATCCAAGCAGGAGCGACTTTAATCCGTGTTGGTACAGCTATTTTTGGCACTCGTAGCAAAATATAATGCAAATATTTTGCTATTCTGCTAAGCCGAACCTTATTTTTTATAAGCTATATAAATCTCAAAAAGCTTTCTCAGTAGGATTAATTGGCCATTTACTAGGAATAAGCATATTAAAAATTTTTTCTGGTTCTTTCATTTTTTGAGCTAATCCCCAATCTTTTGAGGCTTGAAGCATTATTTGACCCTGTTCTCCTTTTGTTAATTGCCCACGGCGATAACGGGTAGCCATTAAATAAAGCTCCATTTTTGTATTTTCAAAACCAACTTCTGCTTCAATCAACCATTTATTGGCTATCTCTATTTGATTTCTTGCTATAGCTATTCCGGCTCTAATTAAACTAGCTAAAGCATTACCCCAGGGCATTTTTTCCTGCTCAATTTTTTTTGCATCACGTTCAGCCATAGAGAGCAACCTAGTTATTTCCTCTTGATGTTGTGTAGGTTGTAATTTTGCGGCTAAACCTAAACAAGTTCGTGCCCGTAAATGTAGCGATTCAATAGCAATAATTTGAGTAAGCAAAAAGAAAGAGTTGTTTAATTTCGGCCAAGTTTCTTCCAGTCTATGCCATGCACCTTCAAAATCATTACAGTAAAAATCTATTTCTGATAATGTATATAAACCCCAATAATGTTGGAGGTCAAAGCTTTTGCTTGACCAACCAGCTATAGCTTCAGAAACATCTTTCTTTGCACCTTCTGGATTATCTGAGGCTAGAAAAATCATATGCGACCAAATACGCAAATTAGTAGTTACAAACAAATCGCCTCGTTCTTGAGCTTCTTTTAATAATTTTGATCTTTGTTCTAATAATTCAGTAATACGCCCAAGAAAAAGTAAAGTGCGCATATAAAAATAATGCTTAGTGTCTAATTCCCAAGTAACATTAGTACATTGTTCTCTAAGAATTAGTTCACCTCGATTAAATTCTTCATAAGCCCTTGTCCAATTGCCTTCCATATAAGCAGAAAAGCCTAGTTCTAATATCGCTAGCGCGTTAGTATGAGGATGGTTAATTTGTTTTGCTAAGACCATTGCTTGGTAACATATTGCAGCAGTGCGCTCTCGTTTTCGTCCCCCATCTTTAGCAGAATAGGCAGCTTCTAAAGCCAAAGCCCGTGCAACTCTGTAAGGTTCTCCAGCATTAAGTGCTAAAAGCAGGTGCCGGGCTTGAAAATCTATTGCCCGTTTACTATTAACATAAGCAAGCCCTACAGTAGCTGACCAACACACATCTATACGTAAAAGTTCATCGCTAGGAATTTCACTAACTTGTCTTTGACGAAATCCTAAACCTCGAAACCAAATTTGAAGGCGTTGAAATAAAAATGATATTAAAGCGGCTTTTGTAGTTTCTGGAAGTTTTATTTTTACTTTACCTAATACTTCGCGTAGAACAGCTAAACCTTCTTCCATATAACCATTGATTAAAAATTGTTCCGCAGCACGCCGTTGTAACTCTATGGCTTTTGTTGCGTCTACCCCTTTAACCGCAGCAAGATAAGCACATCCAGCTTCTTCTCCACGTCCAGCATTAGCTAGAGCGTCACCTAATTTAACTTCTATTTCATGTTGTTTTTCTTCTGGATTTAACTCTAGAGCAATTTTGTAAAGACATGCAGCATTATCAAAAGCTAAGGCTTTTATGGCTTGCTCTGCTGCTATCATTGTGTAATCAAGTGCTTTAGAAATATCACCAGCAATACGAAAATGCGTTGCTAGGCTTTTTGCATCATCAGGGTTTGTTTCTTCTAAGGCTGCTGCTAAGTGGCGATGATGCTCAATTAGTTTTTTTGTACCTAAACGAGAGATAACAGTTTTTTGGATACCATCATGGTAACAAACCACTTTCTCTGCTCCACCAGTAGTTACAACTCGAATCAAACGACCAACCCGCAAAGCAGAAAAAGCACTTTGTTCTTCATTTTCTAGCCCAGCAGCTTTTTTAATAATAGATCTTTCTATTGGCTGGCCAGCCGTAGCAATGACTTCCATAAGTAGCCTTGCATCTGGAGCTAATTGGATAACCCTACGTTGAATTACCTCGCTTATCAAAGAGTAACTTATATCATAACGACTACTATCTATATTAGTAAGTTGCTCTAAGTTTTTAATCAAGCGATCATCTGTGCGAGAATAGCGAGCTAGCTCGTCGATTAATAAAGGGGTACCTTGGGATTCTTGAGCAATCATTTGCGCTAGTGTAACAGCATTTGCTTGGCCACTCCCCAGTAAATTTAGGGCTAGTTGTTTTGATTCTTCAAAAGAAAGTTCTTCAATTATGATTTTTCGTATCTCTGTTGATTGTCCAACTACTGATCGAGAATTAAATAGTTGATTTAAGATTGGACTAGTATCTGCATCTTCACTACGATAGCTAGCAATTAAGAGCATTGCTGGTGGTTCAGGAGGACGAAGTAGTTCACTAAGCAACACTGCGCTATCAGTATCACCCCATTGCAAGTCATCAATAAAAATCACTAGGTCTCGTTTATCTGCTAACCTAGCCAATAGTTCTCTTAGTGCCGCAGACGCTCGTCGCCTTAATTCTTGTACATTAGGTATTTCTAGAACACGTTGTTTAGCTGAAGCAATAGCTAGTACCTGTTTGAGTACAGGAAAAAGACGAACTAAGGCAGACATATCACGAGGAAGTAGTGCTTCTACTTCCATAGCTGGAAGACGTTTTAAGTATTGGCTTAAAGCATCAATGATACTATCAAGTGCTTTATAAGGCACATTTTCTTGCCCATAGCAACGCCCTGTTAAAACTACTAGGTTCTGCTCACTTTGCTGTAATTCTTCTAAAAAGTGATTAACTAAGGCAGTTTTACCTATTCCTGCATAACCTTCTACATAAACAGTTACTGCTGTGCCAGACCCAACTGTATAAAAAGCTTCTTTTAAGATTTTTAATGGTTCTTGTCGTCCGCTTAAAAATAAGCCTCGTGCGGCAAATGTACTAGGAACAAAAGTAGTATCTACTTCATTTTTTCCTAACCTTTGCAAAATATCTTTACCCAAAGGGCGAAGTTTAGGATCTCTATATAATAAATCTTGGCATAAACGGTTTAAGTCAGCAGGAATATTTTTAACTAGTTCTCCAGGTGGAGCAGGGTCAGTATTTTGTCGTTTCACCAAAATATCTACTAATGAGCCTGTAAAAGGAACTCTACCAGTTAATGCTTCATAGAGTATTACTCCTACACTATACCAATCAGAGGATTTTGAAACTGCTAGGTTTGTTCCTTGCTCAGGAGACATATAAGCAGGAGTACCAACAATATGCATACTTTCATGAGTACCTTTTGCTGCTACTTCTACGGCTAAGCCTAAATCTAAAATTACTACACGGCCTTGCTGTGTAACTAGTACATTAGAAGGCTTTAAGTCTCGGTGTAATTTTCCTGCGTCATGTAAAGATGATATTCCTTCAGCAAGTTGGCGTAAGGCTGCTCGCAAGCGATCTTCATCTAAAGAAAAGCCCAAAAAATGAGAATCTGACGAATCTCCCAAGATTTTTTGTGCTATAACTTCATAAGTTTGGGTTTCAACTTGTCTATTTGTTATTGTTGCTTCACGAGGAATTTTCAAAGTAGGTTCAACATTTTTTTGGGTAATAAGGTCTTCTAAATCAGCAGCTCTTACAGTTTTTGCGTTAGTAATATAATCTATATCTTCTTTGCTTTTACCCCAAACATATTCTAAAAAATTAACCCCTTTGACTAACTCCATAGTAAAGAACCATTGCTCTCCATCAGACATTAATTCATATAAGGAAACTAAATTGGGGTGATGAATATCTGCTAAAACACGGAATTCTTGTTTAAATCTATAAAGTGAATCTGCATCAGTTTGATGAAGGGTTTTTAGAGCTACCACAGTTTTGCGTTCTTGATCAAAAACTTGATAAACACTACCAAAGCCACCTGAACCAAGTTGGCGTTGTAGTTGAAAGCGTGCTGTACCTTTAAATTCTGTTTGGGTAGACATGGGTTACAGTTTAGAATAAATAAACTTTTTAAAGCAGTAACCAACTTAGCAAGATACAATCTAGATGACAATATATTTTTACAGCACTACAGATAAATACGGCAGTTTTAGCAATTTTTCCACCTAGAGTAGAAAATAGCAGTAAAACAAAAATAAATTCACTAACCAATCGCTATTCAATAGTGTGAAATTGGATAAACCCTGCTCACACAATAAGTTATATAATCTAAGTTGTTTTGTCTTTTTTCTTATCCGCTAATAAACCTAAAAAGAAAAATAGTCCTGATATTACCAAGGCTACAGGGGTAATTAACATTCCTATAGCTAAGCTTTGTTTTACAGTTAGCCCTAATGGAGTGACAATGGGTATAAGAAAGCTTGGTATTGTGTTTTGTTTGGTTATCCAAGTGGAAATTATTCCTACTAACGGCTGAGATATAGCATCTCCTAGAACGTGAATAGATAAAATAGTGGTGGCTACAGCAGTAGCACGGATATTTGCTGGAACTACACTTACTATAATTGCATTTACAGGCCCATTGCCTAAGAAAAATAGAAAAACTGTAACAAAAATAGTAGGAAAGAAAATATTAGGATCTGGTGAGCAAAGCGTTATGGTAAGAGGAATTGCTGATAAAGCTGCACTGGCTCCACAAATAAGAAAATATGCACCTTTAATCCTTTTTAGTAATTTATCACCCAACCAACCCCCCATTAAACTACCAATTAACCCACCTAAAGTAACATAAATACCTAATTTTACGCTTGCTTCTCCTTTATCCA
>CAZHXL010000005.1:25656-34864 GCA_964536575.1 uncultured Clostridia bacterium
AGCATTTCTAGCCCCCAATAGGAAAGAGCACCCAAGGCAAAAGTCACAGCAGAATATCCTAAAGTAGCAATCACATAATAATAATTTTTGATTAAAAGCTTGTATCCATCAATAAGAGAGCCACTTGTAGGGGTTAGCGAATGGCTATAAGTCTCATCAATATCCATTTTGCCTCGTTCTGGTTCGCGCAAAAAGTGTGCTGCTATAGCCATAAATAACCCTGGGATACCAACAACAAACAAAGTATATCGCCAGCCTAATACTTCAGGAGGAGAAAGTGTGCCTGCTAGGATATAACCAAAGGCTTGTCCTAAAGGAACAGCCGTAAAAAAAATACCAAAAGCAACAGCTCGTTTACTACGCTCAAAGTAATCAGAAAGAAATCCTGGTGAAATGGTGGCATAGCTGGCTTCTCCAATTCCTACAGCCGCACGAGCAATTAACATCTGCCAGTAAGTTTGTGCTATTCCACCTCCAGCAGTAGCTATGCTCCAAATTACTACGCCAGAAGAAACTAAGCCTGCACGAGCGCGACGGTCAGCTAAGTAGCCATAGAGTGGGGAAAAAATAGTGTAAACAATTGTAAACGCGCTACCTAAATACCCAATTTGCTCATCAGTAAATTTCATGTCTGCTTTAATATTTGGAATTAAGGCAGAAAAAATAAACCTATCCACGTAATTAAGCAAATTAAGGATAGAAAATATTGCTAAAGCATAATAAGAGTAAGCTGTGCTAATAGGCTTGTTAGTTTTGTTTGAGTCTGGGGATTGAGCGTCATTTTGCATAAGTTGCCTTCGGCGCAAATGTAGGAAGTTGGCCAAGCAAAACTTATTTGTTTAACGACGATTAAAAATTAAGCCTGTAACCACAAAAATTAACGCCATAAGAAGAAATTGGATACTGCGTAAGTGATAGATTAATGGCGTGAGTGAGTTAGCGTCAATACTTGTTGGGATCAAATATTGAAAAATAGCGGCTAATAAACAAAAGCTTGCTAATAAAAGAAAACTAATAGTAAGAATAGGTAAATTAAGTTGGCTTAATTTGGTCTTAACTGCCTTAACCCCGTCTTTGGTAATTACTTGTAGGGATTTGGCTATTTGTTCCCATCTAGGCGGTTCTGAGGTAGTCCCACAAACAGAACAGAATTTTGCCCCTGCTTTTAATTCATTACGACAATGTCGGCAAAACATTTCTGGGGATAATACTTCTGTAGGAGGGGTGGTTTCTTTAGTAAATGCACCTTTTTCAATCATATTGTTAGCAATTAGAGAATTTAATAATTCGTTATTATTTGCCTTACTATTTAGCTTAACATTACCGCTTGCTGATGCAGTAAATGGTGATAACTGGCTAACAAAAGAAGAATCTAGCGATGTAGTACTACTGCCTGAAACAATAAGTGAAGTAGGGCTAGTTATAACTGTTTCTCCACAGGTAGGGCATATTTTTACATTTTTTTTGATTTCTATACCACAGCTTTGACATTGCATAGCAAGAATTGCCTCCAAATAAATTTGGCTGGGCGTGGGATGCTAGGTAAAGAAAACAAGTTGCTTATGGTGAGTAATAGTGAGGTTAGTTCTTAATAAATAGCCCATTGGTTTTGCAATGGGCTGGATTTGTCACTATTTTGTTGAGAATAATATGGCTACTTAAAAGCACCAATCACAGCTTTGGTCGCACTAGAGGTTCCTTTAGCAGTCTTTTTGGCTGCAACGGAAGTTGCATGGGCTGTAGAGGTAGCCGCAACAGATACGCCTTTTGCCGTTCCTTTTGCTCCTTCTGCTGTCCCTTTTGCCGCGCCTTTTGCTAAAAAGGCTGTTCCTTTTGCCGTTCCTTTTCCTGTTGCTACACTGTAACGTCTTACTATACCGTGCTTACGATTACGGCTTACGCTGACTCCATTACGTTCTGACTCTTGATTTGCGCTATCAACGCGAACTCGACGAGGACGCTTGTTTTCAACTGCTACCTGTTGACTAGTTTCATCATCGTCACTAGCTTTTGCTAGGGAAGTATTAGATAAACAGACTAGTAAAAATAATGACAACAAAGCGGGTAAGAATTTCTTGATAAATAACATTAACTTTTACCTCCATCCTTCACATAATACGTCACTTGGTGGTATAAGGGCAACTGTAAAATCTAGTTTTATTGTTTTATTTAGTATAGGAAAATAAAAACTTATTATTTATTAAAGATAAGATTAATTTTTTCTATAACATCCACAAAGTGAAAATTAGCAGATAGTTTTAATAGCATTTTTAAGCAATCAATTTAAGCGATCAATTTTTTAGTTATGTTAGTTATGTTGGTTATAAGAAAAAGTTTCTATACTTCAGGAAGAGAAATCTTAAAAGTAGTTCCAATATCTGTGTCAGAATCAAACTCAACACGCCCATTATGAAGCTGAATGGTACGAAATGCATGTGCTAAGCCTATGCCATTTCCATTAGGTTTTGTTGTGTAATAGAGTTGAAAGATTTTCTCGCGTACTTGTTGAGGAATACCCATTCCACGATCAGAAACTGAAAGCACTGCATAACTACTAATACGCTTAGTCCTAATAGTCAATGGGCCTCCTCTAGGCATTGATTGACAACCGTTAATAATGATGTTTAAGAAAGCTTGTTTTAATAAATCTGCGTCACCGTTAACACGTAAGAATTGTGGGCTAAGCTCTTCTAGAATATCAACTTTATTGGTAGCGGCCTCGGCTGCTGCTAGACGTGTGACTTGATGGACTAGATCATTTAGATCAATTGGTACCAAGTTGACTTTTAATGGTCGAGTAAAATTAAGAAATGTTTGTACTACACGATCTAGGCGTTTAATTTCAGAACTAAGTATGTCTAATTGTGGAGTAATATCTGCATTAGGCTGAGCTAGTTTTGCTCGTAAGATTTCTAGATGAATAACCATAGCATTAAGCGGGTTTTTTACCTCATGAGCAACACCAGATGTGATTCTACCTAAAGCTGCTAATTTGTCTGAATAATCAAGTTGTGATTGAAATTGTCGAAAAGAATCAAAGTCACGCAAGCTAATTAAAATTCCAATTGGGCCAGACTTATCTTCAATATATTGGACAGAGGCTAAAATTTGCCTTGGTTGCTCTCCGATTTGTTTAATAAGCATGACATTTTCTACAGATGCGTGTGACTGATCAACACGATCTACAAGCTCTATTAAAGGGTGAGAAGACCCTAAGCGATCTGCGAGTTTTGCTCCAACAAGATTAATACCTGCTACTCCTAGTAAATGATCAACTTTAGGACTCATTAATACTGCTTGTTTATCAGGATTAAGCATTAAAAGACGTTCTTCGATTTTACCTATGATTTGTGTTAATTGTCCTTTAGTAACTTCTAGTTCAGTTCGCTCACCAGCCATTCTAGTGCCTAATAGCTGTAATTTAAGTTGTAGGCTTTTAGGCATAGTTTTAGAAATAGAGTTTTCTTCATAAATGCTTAGATTACCTTTTTCAAGTTCTTCTAGCTGTTTAGACAAAGCATCCATAGGTCTAGTAATTAAGTCTGCTGATCGGAAAGAAATTACTAGTGAAGCAAAAATACTAGTAACAAAAAGAATTAAATTAGCCAGTAAAGCATCTGAAAATAAACCACGTAGCTCAGATGTGGCCACACCAAATCGCAGTTTTACGCCATAACTATGACCAGTCTCATTACGGCCTAGACTAATAAAAAATGATTGATTATAGGTAGTTCTACCCCAAAGTAATGTAAGTAGTTGAATAAAGCGGTTGTTTTCTTTTAAGGTTTGTAAACCAGAATCAGAAAAATTAAGTTCTGGCTCTTGATCTAGAGAAACTGCTGTTAAAGGTTGGTCGTCTTCATTCATAATAATAATATATTTAACTACAGGTAGTTTATCTAAAGAGCTTTGCAAAGACGCTTGTAGATTGGGATCAGAAGCAATAATAGATGTAAAAGGCTTTTCTTTATCTCGTTTAATTGCAGCTTCTATAACATCAGAAATATCTTCTTTTTGCAGGATAATTTTAGTTTCAACCTCTTCAATATGAGCATCAATGATATAGGTGAGGTTTAGTAAAACTGTTATTCCAGCTACAGTAGCGACTAATAAGGTGATTAGTTGTAATTGACGAGATACGACTTTTTTTAAGGCCATAGACAGTATTTAATCAAGCCTATCATCAGCTTCACGATAAGCTTTTAATTTGTTATGCAAGGTTTTTAAGCTAATCTGCAAAATTTCTGCTGCACGAGTTTTATTATTATCAGTTTTTACTAGGGTATTTAAGATAACTTGCCTTTCCACTTCCTCTAGAGGGATTCCTACAGGAATTGACAGAATATCTTTAGGGTATTCTGGTTCCCGTTCCATTAAATGTGGAGGCAAATGGCGTTTTTCAATTTGCTCTTTATCGCAAATAATTACTGCTCGTTCAATTACATTTCTGAGTTCTCTTACATTACCTGGCCAACTATGAGAAAGCAAAGCATTAAGTGCCTCTGAGCCAATAAATCGTGTTGGACGGTTATGCTTACGGGCTAGATCATCAATCATATGTTGAACTAGTAGTGGAATATCGTCTTTTCTTTCTCTAAGCGGGGGTAGTTTTATTGTGATGACATTAAGGCGATAAAGTAAATCTTCTCTAAACTCATTTTTACGTACTGCTTCCATAGGGTCTTTATTAGTAGCAGCAATAACACGAACATCTACAAGAATTTCTTTAGAACTCCCTAATCGGCGTACATGTCTTTCTTCTAGCACTCTTAAGAGCTTAGCTTGCAATAGAGGAGGCATTTCTGCAATTTCATCTAATAGAAGTGTGCCAGTATGAGCTAGCTCAAAACATCCCATACGCTTTTCATAAGCACCTGTAAAGCTACCACGTTCATGTCCAAAAAGTTCAGACTCCATTAGAGTTTCTGGAATAGCTGAACAATTTATTGCTACAAAAGGAGCACTTTTACGAGGGCTTAAACTATGAATTGCCCGTGCAACCATTTCTTTACCTGTGCCAGATTCACCTGTAATTAAGACTGAGGCTGAACTAGGAGCAACTTGCTCAATCAAGGTGTAAACCTCTCGCATAGGTAGAGAAGCACCTACTAGGCGGTCAAAAACACCATAGTCTGAGAGTTGGCGACGTAGAGACTCATTTTCCTGACGAGTAGAAGCATAATCAACAGCTTTAGAAAGAACTACTTTAAGCTTTAATGGATCAACAGGTTTTTCTAAGTAGTAAAATGCTCCTTCTTCCTGAATAGCACGCACTGCCATTTCAATATTACCTTGGCCAGTAAGAATAATAATTGTAATATTTGGCATGATGTCGCGAATTTCTCGTAGTAATCCAAAACCATCCAAACGAGGCATAATTACATCCGTGATTACCACATCAGGTTTGACAGTTTGGATTAAATGATAGGCTTCCATCCCATCAACAGCTTGGAAAGTTTCGTAGCCCCAAGCAGCAAGCAATTCGCTTAAGCCTTGCCGAGAGCTAGCTTCATCATCAACAATAACTACTTTAGGTCTAGACATAAATTCACCAGAATTAGGTAAAATGCTTTTATGGCAAGTAATTGAAATTTTATGACAAGTAATTGAAACAAGAAAACAAAATAAACTTTGCCTTTAGCGAAAAAACTGTTGTAATGTGTTACTCTTTAACAATCACTTATATCAAAGTGTAACACAAAAGCTAACCGATAAGATTTCGAAAAAATCTTGAAATGCAAATAGTAGGATCGCATAATTGATTAGAGTAATGTAGATGGTTCCTTCAACTTTTTTCTAAAAAAAATCAGCAAGTTCCCAAAACTTTCTATGTATTTGATTAAGTGTTATAACTTAATCTACTTAAAAATTATAGCTTAATTGGCTAGTACTTTGAGGACTCAATGACAACAACAGGGCGATGGGCAGTACTGACAACGGAATTAACTGAAAAATTAGCAGCCGGACGTACCGCAATTAAAAGCGGGGATAGTGAAAAAGCTATTGCCTTGCTTAGCGAAGTGTTAGTTACAGGAAGAATTACTCCTGAAGAAGAGGTTGAGGTTCGAACACAATTAGGAGAACTTTTAGAAAATGCTGGCCGCTATCAGGAGGCATTAAAAGCAATTTCAAAATATGAAGCTAGTGTCAACTTATTAGATGTCCCTCGTCCAGCAATGGCACAAGTCCTATTTCGTCTTGCTAGTCTTTATCGTTGGCTAAATGAGCCTCCAAAAGCCATCTCTTATGCTAATAATAGTTTAAGAATATTTTTACAACAGCACTATGACCCTGGAATTGGCGCAGCAAATGCCTTACTTGGTTATGTTTATTGGATGATAGACGAATATGCTATTTCTCGTGATTATTTACTTACTGCTTTAGAGTCTCAACGAATTGTTAACGATGTACGATCACTAGCGCAAACCTATTGGAATCTTTCCTTGGTTGATAGTATTGAAGGCCATCAAGAAGAAGCTAAAAAAGATTGTAAGATGGGTCTTAGCTTGCTGGAGACAGAAAATAACCAACAGCTTAGTTCACAAGATCACTTAATTCTAGGAAAACTCTTTAGTAACCTAGCCTTTATCGATACTGAAGAAGGAAATATTCATAAAGCAGTACAAAAATATGAACGTGCCATAGAGCATTGGTCACATGTTGAAGATAAAAATTTTAGCGCGTTAGCCTACAATAATTTGGCCGATGCCTTGCTCTTTATTGGTGATTGGTCACGAGCCGAATCTACTATTCAATCAGCAATGCGACTTCTAAAAGGCGGTCAAAGCAAACGAGACGAAGCTGCCGTGTTTAATACATTAGGGAAGTTACATTTCTTACAAGGTAGATTTGAACTGTCGGAAACTAGCCTAAAACGTTCAATGAGCTTGGCAGTAGAAAGTGGTGCAAAGTCGCTAGAAGCAGCAAGTTGGCTAGCAATGGGGCAAATGATGTTGATGCGTGGAGATTTTAGCCAAGCAGTAAAACATGTACAACATTGTTTAACTATTGAAACTAAAATTGGTCGTATTGTTGACATGGCAGAAACTTGTAGCTATTTGGGAGAAGCACATATTGGTCTACGTGAATTTGAACAAGCTGAAGATTGTCTAAAACAAGCACAAAAAATACTACATGATAGCCCTAATTTCTACCATTCAGGGTTAGTTTCTCGTTTGGAAGGTAAACTAAAAGCACAAAATGCCATACAAGAAGAAGCTATTTCATTGTTGGCACAAAGTATTTCTATTTTAGAATCAATTAGTTATAACTATGAAGCTGGCCTCTCTCACTATGAAATGGGAGTAGTGTTAGCCCAAACAGCAGACAGACAAAGAGCTAGAGGGCATTTAGAAAAGGCACTAAAGATTTTTTCTGAATTACGCGCAGAACCTGCTCGTACTAAAACAGTTACTTCAGTCGAAGACATGCGACGTACTTCGCTTTCAGGTAGGCTTTATCTGCCTGTGTTGACCTTGGATGCTTTAGTTGTTGAGCGATTGATTGTTGCTGCTTCCTCACATGACTTACTACTTCGAGAACTAGCCACCATTATTCGTGATGAACTAAGCGAGCAAGCTGTTATTTATGATCTTGGTACGGATAATAGCTTAAAACTAATTACAGCACGAGGTGCTGACCAAGCAAAAGTAGATCGTGTTACAGAACAAGTACAAGCCTTTCTTAATAAAGGTGGGCAATTACCTGGAGGCGCAAAGATAAAAATCCTTTCAGATAACATAAATCAACCTGATACTACAGCACGTCGCTTTATTCTTTATACCACAATAGATCGGTCTAAAAACCCTGCACGCGTTGGGCATTTTGAGTCTTTAATTAAACTAGTAGAACAGGGGTTAGAAAATTGTTCTTTACGAGGGCATGCTCGTACTACAGCTAGTCAAATTACTAGCATGCCTAGCAAATCTATTAATCAAAAAGTCTTTAGCACTTTTATTACTAATGCACCTTCAATGCAAAAGGTTTTAGAGAGAATACAAAAAATTCGCTCTTCAGATGTAACAGTATTAATTACAGGGGAATCAGGAGTAGGCAAAGAACTAGTTGCACGTAGTATCCATAATTATAGTAAAAGACAAGATAAACCTTTCTTACCTTTTAATTGTGCTGCTGTACCTGCTGATTTGGTAGAAAGTCGGCTATTTGGGCATCGTCGCGGGGCTTTTACTGGAGCAGATAAAGATAGTTTAGGCATTGTTCGTGCTGCAACAGGAGGAACACTATTTTTAGACGAGATTGGCGAATTAGCAATAGATGTACAGCCTAAGCTCTTAAGGTTTCTTCAAGAACATGAGATTCATCCTGTTGGCGAAGATCGCCCAGTACGTGCTGATGTAAGGATAGTTGCTGCTACTAATCGAGATTTAGAAAAGTGTGTTATGGAAGGTACTTTTCGCGAAGACTTGTTTCATCGCTTAAATGTAATTCGTATTCATATTCCTTCAATTCGTGAACGTAAAGAAGATATTCCTCCACTAGTAAACCATTTTCTACAAGACTTTACCAAAAAATGTAATAAACAACTTTCACTTTCTCCTCAAGCAATGGAAGCATTAATTGCTTTTCCTTGGCCAGGAAATGTTCGCCAACTTAAAAATGAGATGGAAAGAGTTACAGCACTAGCTGAGGACGGAGTATTAGTTACCCCAGAGCATCTTTCTCCAGAAATATTACGGCCAAGAGTGGGGTTTTCTTCTAGTGGCGTTTGGCAAAGCTTTGTAGATCTTACTTCTGACATAACTCTTTCTGAGGCAGTAGATAGTCTAGAACGTTATATGATAGAACATACACTAAAACGCCATGATGGAAATATTACTCGTGCTGCTAAAGACTTAGGGCTTACTCGGCAAGGGTTAATATTAAAGAAAAAACGCTTAGGTATTTCAGCTGCAGATGATGCTGAATAAATTAAGATGTGAAGATTTAAGGATTAAATTTTTATGCACAAGATGCCAGAAAATAAAGCTTTAGTACAACTGCGCCGTGTAAAACAAGGCTTTTCTGATTATATTCAACAAAATTATGCTGCCAAAGCCAAAGACTGTCGTACTTGTACTATGGTTTGTTGCTTGGACTCAGAATTTGTTAATGTAAATATTACTCGCCTAGAAGCAGTCGCTATTTGGCATACACTAAAAAATAGTTCTCGTGTTAATATAATTACGGTTCATTAACTATCGGCATTGGA
>CAZHXL010000005.1:34874-41990 GCA_964536575.1 uncultured Clostridia bacterium
AGTTCTCGTGTTAATCCAGAGAAATTTCAGGAAATTATTGAGCGAACACGTAAAACAATCAATAAATATCAACTCAAAACCGAAGGTGACACTTTTGGCCAAACTTATGGTTGTCCATTATTTGAAAAAGGGGTAGGTTGTTTGGTTCATTGGAAGGCTAAGCCCGCGCCTTGTGTCCAACATGGTTGTTATGATGATTGGCATGACTTGCCAGATACTAAAGAATTTGCCCGAGTAGAACGTAAAGTAGAACAGCTAAACAGTCGTGTTTATCAAGACCAAGAGCCACAAAATTATGCTACTATTCCTGTTTGGCTAATAAGAATTGCCGAAGAAATGTTAGCAGTAGAAACTGCTGACATTAACCAAAATAAAGAGAGTTTACACTAAACCATGACAAACCCTATTAATACTATTGCTGCAATAGTTAAACCAAATATTAGGAATGCTTGGCCACTAGTGGCAGATTTAAGTAAGTGGTGTGCGAAAAAAAATATAAAAATACTAGTAGAAGAATCTACTCGTAAATTCCTTAATCATAATAATCAACTTACTTTTGTTACTCGTGAAGAATTAGCTCAAAAGGCTGAGTTAATTGTGGTCTTAGGTGGCGATGGGACAATGCTTGCAACTGCTAGGCTGCTGGCTGGACGAGGTGTTCCTGTTATTGGAGTAAACTTTGGTTTATTAGGCTATTTGACAGAATTTTCTGTTGAAGAAGTATTTCCTGTGCTAGAGCGTATGCTTAGCGGAGATTTTCGAATCGAAAAGCGAGTTCAACTCTATGCTACTGTAATACGTAACGGTAATTGTATTGCTAAAGGAACAGTTCTTAATGACGTGGTAGTAAATAAGTCGGCTTTAGCTAGAATGATAGAGCTAGAATGCTGGATAGGCGGGCAATTAGTTACCAGGTTTCGTGCTGATGGGTTGATTATTTCTACGCCAACAGGGTCAACTGCTTATTCTCTTTCTGCTGGTGGGCCACTAATTCATCCTAGTATCCATGCGATGTTAATTACTCCTATTTGTCCACATACTCTTACTAATCGACCTTTAGTAGTTTCTGATGAAGAGCCTGTGGATTTGGTCTTAGTAACGCCTCGCGAAGAAGTAACTTTAACTTTAGATGGCCAAATAGGTTTTGCCTTAAAACACCTAGATCGCATTAGCGTACGTAAAAGTGAGCATTATTTCCAGTTAGTTCAAGCTGGAAATAAAAATTATTTTGGTGTATTAAAAAGTAAGTTAAGCTGGGGTGGTTAGCAAATATATTTTGTTGTTTTCCAGATCAAGTGTTTACCCACAAAGAGAGTATATTGGCTTTTATCAGCTAAGAAATACTAATAGATAGGAAAAGTAGCTTACTTTTTTCTTGACATATTTCCCCTTAGTAGATACTATAGCCGCCAAGTTGTGTGACGCAGATTTTATCATCAAAAGTATTGGTTTTATAGGTAGTTTGTTTTGTGCAGTACCGCTATCATATCGGAAAGAAGTAATCAATAGCCGCCAAAGAAAGAATTGCTTTCTTTGGCGGCTATTAGTTTGCTATCACCAAAAAGTAGCTATTTGACAACAAACACGCCGAACCTTCTTCAGAGGAGTTTGTGCCACACGTATTATCAGAGGAGGAACGCAGTTTCAATGTCAAGAACCCAAGGCAAAGTAAAATGGTTCAATAATAGCAAAGGCTATGGTTTTATCGAACAACCCGGTGGAAGTGATGTATTTGTACATTATTCCGCAATCAAAGAAGACGGCTACAAGTCCTTAAATGAAGGGCAAATGGTCGAATTTGAGATTACCCAAGGCCCTAAAGGCCCACAAGCTGAAAACGTGATTAAAATAGCCTAACCTAAGTTAGTGCTGCTAAAAATCCCTGGCATACTACCGAGCTGCCAGGGATTTTTGTTTTTAAGTACTAATTTTTATATCCTCTGTCCCTACTGATTTCCTTTTGCCTTAAACTTAACCTGGCCTTGGTCGATTTCTACAGAAAAACTAACTGATGGGCATTGTAGCTGAGCTTTAAGTTTTGAGCTTTGTACAATAAGGATTTTGTGAAATTGCTCAAAAGAAAGCTTATCTGTTGGTTCGCCGCACTCTCGCTTAGCATCAATTACACTGTTATAAAGAGAAATAACCTTATCTACTTCCTGTTGGGGATCACTACAAGTAACACTAGCTGGTCGAAATCCTGCTTTTTGAGTTATTGGGGAGAATCCACCACTACCACCAGCACTACTTGGGCGTTCAGCAAAAGTTCCTGCTAGTTTGGCATTAAGGTTTTGCCCTTCCTCTAGTGCTGTCATATTTCGGCGCCATAATTCCCGAAAAGAAGTATAGCGTGCTACTAGAGAGTTATAACGAAATCTTTGAGAAAAATTTACATTGCGATCATCACTAAATCGCTTAATCAAGGCTTCAACACGGTTTTTAGTATCATAGGGTGGCCTTTTAGAACCACCATTAAAAAAAACATCAAACTCTATTCGGAGTTTGCGCATATCATCTTCTAAACGATCGAGCATTTCATCTATTGTCAAGCTTATTATCTCCGCATCTGATGTTTTAAGTTTATGCTTTAGTGTAGCCAAACTAAAAGTGCTGTCAATGCGAAAAAGGCTAGTTACTTTTGATAGTAACTTATTTGTGTGACTAAACTTAGAAATCTCAAAACATAAGATTTTGTTTTCATATAAGGTGGAAATTTTTCCTGACCTATGTCACTTTACTATGTCACTTTACTTTGATGAGTTTTCGCTTTACCTAGTGAAAGCAAAAATGTTTTGCTTCTATTAAAACAGACTAAGAAAGGATACTTATGTTAATTGTATGCACAAAAGACCTAGATATCGTTAAATGGGCAAATGATAGTAAATCAGGTGCTAGTAACTGGGGAAGTGTCATAAAAATAAAAACCAAAGTAATGCAACCTTCCAATTAGAAACAACAATACAAAGTTTAGGTGTTAACGAATCTCTTTGCTTGTCAGCACACGGAAATAATGACGAGATTGGAGACGAAGAAAGTGGAGGAAACAATTGGGGATGGGGTGTTGACGACATTGCAACGATACTACAAGCTAGCAAGCCTACTTATAAAGGGAAATACTTATTTGTGCTTGCGCAAGCAAGGTTGTGAATTTTTCAGCTAAGCTAGCTGTTGCCCTTGTACATTTATTGTTGCGGCTCCCAGGATTTGTAACTATATAACAGAGGGTAAGCCACTACATTTCATTATGCACGATAATGTCTAGTGTGTTGGTATTTCAACGGTTTTGCCATCGCTACCACCTTTAGCTTTATTTAGTTCTTGTTCTAATGCTGCAAGAGCTTGTTTAATAGTTTCATTTGGGTTACTAGCACTGGCTTCTTTGAAAAGAGCAAATGTTGTGTCAGCAGATTTCAAGTCTTTTGTTTCAATATAAATACGAGTTTTATGATAAAGCGATTGTAAGTGTTTTGGATCCTTAGACAAACTCTTATCTATATACGCCAATGCTTTTTTATTATCTGGCGGTAAAAGAAATGTATAGGCAATCCCAAGGTCAGTATTTACATTTAAGTCATCTGGTTTAATCTTAAGTGCTTTCTCATACCATTCAATTGCCGTTTGCATCATTTTAGAATCTCTATTTTGTTGTCCTAGATCAAAATGTAAGTTGCCTAGATTAACTATGGGAGCAAACTCACCAGGTTTAAGCTCATTAGCTTTAAGTAAATATTTTTTTGCTTGATCTACACGACCTTCTTGGTAAAGATAAGAACCTACCTTAAGCTGTGAATCGTAATCTTGATTCTTCTCACCAGATTCTATTGCTAGTTGGATTTCTTTCTCAACTTCTGGGTCTGGGCCTACACTTGGATGACCTGGAGGTACTTCTTCGTTACCCTTTAATGGGCCAGCTTTAGCACCTTTAGCAAGAGAGGATGGAGCTTTTTTATTAATACCATCAGTAAAAACATAGCCCACTACTAGTCCTAGTAATAACCCCACAGTTAAAAATAAAATACTATTAGCTGAATTACTTGGAGTTGGTTGAGAATCAGTAGTCCTAGGGGTAGTTCTTTCTTGTTTTCTTTCTGCCATAAAATCACCTATTTTTTTGAATTAATATTGGATTAATAAAGGTGTGTTAGAGCTAATCTATAAGCCGAATTTTGTTTCTTGACGCGAGTCAAGATAGCGATCATTCATCTAGGCCAGCCGTTACCAACTGGCTCAAGCAACCTACCCGGAGGACGTATCATTAGCGTGCAAAAGCCCGCTAAAAAACTCGAACGAGCAGTTCTACAAACGCCTCCCTATTTGGTCTTGCACTACGGAGAGTTTGCCTAGCCAGATGTGTTACCACACCTGCTGGTAGGCTCTTACATTAAGAAGTTTCCTTCCCTACCGTTTCACCCATCACCAGTACTAGAAGTTACCCTATAGCCTTTGGCTGGTCTATTTTCTGTTGCACTTGTCGTCGGGTTGCCCCGCCTGGCCGTTAGCCAGTCCGTTGCTCTGTAGTGTTCGGACTTTCCTCTCTCTAAATTTACTTAAACAAAAAAATAATAGCTTAAATAAACTAAACAGCGATCACCCAATAGGCTCTAACACAATCAGGATTATAGCATTAAGGGAAAAATTTTAACCCTTGCTCTCCGCCTTTATTGCTACTGCTCTCTTTACCCACTTATGTGTTTATGCTAATTTTTACTTGAAGCTAGCTTGCAGCTTTATTTTAATGTTTTGGAGAATGTATGTTTTTTTCTCGTCTTTCTAAGTTAGCACTTATTTTGTCATTATTAACTTCCATTTCTTGTGGACAATCTACAGCTAATAACACTTCTACGTCTAATGCTCAAGGAGTTACTGGTACTACTCAAACACCTACCAACCCCGCACTGAATGATCCAAAAAATATGACCCAAGAGGAAATAGTACGTAAAAAACAAGAGATGAATAAAAACAATGCTGTTGTTGGGCCTCCTTCGACATTACAACCAAATCAGAGAACTTTTAACCCTGCCCCATCACCAGAAAGCTTGCCTAAACCAGATCGTCATAACAAAACTGCTGATACTGGAAATATAGCAAGGTCAGTAATTAGATATTACAATTTTCTTACAGACATTAGGGGGTTAAACCTAAACCTACCTAAAGAAATGGATGGTGGAGCTAGTGCATTTAAGGCTGTTGATGTTTTGCAGTTTACACTAAAAAACCAACCAGAGGATAAACCTATTGCAATATTAGTTGCTGAGTTTAACAACCCACAAGACCAAGCAAAAGGAACTGCCTTTATGCTTAAATTAGGTAATAGTCAGCGCAAATCTTTCCAAGTAAAAAATTATTCACTATTAATTCTTGGAGGAGATGAAAGAGTCCATAAAATCCTTACGGATTCGCTTGAACAATTTCGCTAACACTTTTATTTAACCAAATTAGAAGCTCAAATTTAGCCCAAGGCTTTAGCTTTGGGCTAAATTTTGTTATGATTTACTGAGTTTTGTAACGCTTTATAATAACCCTTATAAATTAATTTTTGTTAGGTGAACACCTGATAGGAACCCCTGATGGGAAATTTGGTAAAAAGTACCCCTAGAAATAACCCTAGTCTAGTAGTTAACACTAAGTCCTCTACAATCAATCAAATTAAAGTTTACTCTCATACCAGCTTAATAAGTCGTCAAGAAAGAATTTTTAGGCCGATAAAAATTGTTTGGACACTCTTTTCTTTTCTTTTTTATGTTTATTTAGATTTTCGTGGTTGGATAAGAGGCACAGAAAAATCTCGTAACGCTAAACTTACGGTTCAAGCAAAAAAATTAAGCCACCGTTTGCTCTCATTAGGCCCCACTTTTATTAAAATCGGTCAAGCACTTAGCACACGAGCGGATCTTTTACCAGTCCCTTATATTGATGAACTCTCTAGACTTCAAGATAATGTCCCTGCTTTTCCTAATAAAGTTGCTTTTGCCATTATTAAACAGGAGCTAGGAGAAACACCAGAGTATTTGTTTTCTGAAATCAGCCCAAATCCTATTGCAGCAGCTAGTTTAGGGCAAGTCTACCGTGCTAAGCTAGCCTCGGGCGAAGAAGTAGCAGTTAAAGTCCAACGACCAAACTTAGCTGTTACTATTCAATTCGATCTAATTATCTTACGTAATATTATCAGATTTTTACTTAAAAGAGTAAGAAATCTAATGAAATTCAACGACTGGCTAGGAATGTTGGATGAGTTTGAGCGTGTTGTACAAGAGGAAATGGACTACACTTTAGAAGGTAGTAGTGCTGATCGTTTCCGCAGTAATTTTGCTGAATGGCCAGGAATACATGTACCTAAAATCTACTGGGAGCACACTACATCAAAAGTACTTACTATGGAATTTATTTCTGGTATTAAAGTTACTGACACCACTGCTATTCAACAAGCAGGATTTTCCCCTAAACAAATTAACGAGCTAATGCATCGCACTTATTTTAAGCAACTGTTAGAAGATGGTTTCTTTCATGCGGATCCTCATCCTGGAAACTTACTTGTAATGAATAATGGGAAACTAGCCTTCTTTGATTTTGGTATGGTGGGACAGATTTCTCTTCACTTACAACAACAATTTGTCTCAGCTTTTTTTCACATACTAGAACGTGATTTTGATGGCTTAGTAAATGATTTAATCTCACTAGATTTCCTTAAGCCAGAAGTTAATGTTGGTGAATTTCGTAAAGTAATTCGAGATATGTTTGAACGTAAAATAGATATTAACCTAGGAGAAGTAAAATTTAAGGACTTAACTTATGAATTAGGTGATATTATCTACAAGTATCCAATCTCTACCCCAGCAGCATTTACTTTTATTATTAGGGCATTAATGACTTTAGAAGGTATTAGTATTCAAATGAACCCTACTTTTAACTTTCTAGAAGTTGCTAAACCTTATGCAAGAGATTTTCTTTTACGTAAAGAATCAGCGCATTTACGTAAGCAAGTTTGGGAGAACTTACGAGAAGTGGGTTCCGGAAAAATCAATTGGGGACGACTAGCGCAACTTGCTAAACTGGGCTGGCAACTTTGGGCAGAACCAAAAATAAACCGTTTATTATATGGAGAAAAGTCAAAATAAG
>CAZHXL010000005.1:42000-43813 GCA_964536575.1 uncultured Clostridia bacterium
AAAAATTTTCACGTTCTTGTTTTCGGTTTTGATGGCATACTGTTTTTTACCATATAGATGATAGAGTTGGTTGTATAGTTTATACAGGTCATTTTGAAGCAAAAGTTTTAGCAGTAACTACTAGCAAAAAACTGTGAAGTTAGAAGATTTGGCTAATGCCCAACCAGATTTATTATTTTAGACTCTATCAGACACAGATAAAGTGTTATTGGCATTAGCCTTTCTTTAGTTTTAGAGCAAGAAAGTTTTAAAAAAGTTTTGATGCTTAGCGATTTAGGTTTGAATAATTCACTATAAAAAATAGGCTACATGAACTTAGCAGTTAAAATCGTTTTTGAGACACAAGAAGCGACTGTAATGGTAGTACGCTCAGCAATGGGCTTGTTGCGTCGTCCATTTTATATTCGTGAAACCATTCACCAAATGGATATTGTTGGTGTTGGAAGTCTGCCTATTGCAATGCTAGCAGCTTTCTTTATTGGTGCAGTACTAGCACTGCAAACAGCAGCAACATTACAGGCGTTTGGAGCACAAAACTATACTGGTCGACTTGTAGCAACTTCTCTAGTGCGTGAACTGGGGCCAGTTCTTACTTGTATTCTTTTAGCAGGCCGTATCGGCTCAGGTATTGCAGCAGAGCTAGGTTCAATGAAAGTTTCTGAACAAATAGATGCAATGCGAGCATTAGGAACAGACCCTCTGCGTAAACTAGTACTACCTAGAATTATTGCCCTGGTGGTAATGTCACCAACACTTACTGTATTTGCTAATGTAATAGGAACTATTGGCGGTTTAATTATCTCGCTAACTCTCTTACACATTCCTGCTTCTGTTTACAATACATCTGCTCGTGATGCATTAAACTATCATGACATTTTTGGTGGACTGCTTAAGCCTGTAGTTTTTGGTTTTATTATTGCTGTAGTTGGTTGTCGTTGTGGGCTGCGTACACAAGGTGGCACTGTAGGTGTAGGACGCTCTACCACTCAATCTGTAGTAATGTCTATCTTATTAATTCTTATTTCTGATTTCTTCTTAACTAAACTAATCATTGCTCTTGGCCCAACAGGACAATATTAATTTATGAGTAATAAAAATCCTAATCATGCAATTGTGTTTGAAAATGTTTTATTTGGGTTTGGCGAACAAAGAATCTTAGATGATGTTAGTTTTGCAGTTAAACCTGGGGAAACAATTGTACTAATGGGCGGCTCAGGTACTGGCAAGTCTACTATACTAAAACTAGCATTGGGATTACTTAAACCTGAATCTGGTAATCTTTATATAGATGGGGACAATATTACCAGTTTTACAGAAAATAAGATGATGGCTGTAAGAAAAAACATTGGTATGATTTTCCAAGAGGGTGCTCTTTTTGATAGCTTGAATGTCTTTGAAAATGTTGGTTTTCGCCTTTTTGAACAAGGTGCAACAGAACAAGATGTAGAGCATATTGTTAAACAAATGCTTAAGTTTGTTAACTTAGAGAATGCAATTTACAAAATGCCTTCAGAGCTTTCTGGTGGTATGCGTCGGCGTGTTGGCATTGCTCGTGCTCTAGTTGGAAAACCTAAAATTATTCTTTATGATGAACCTACTGCAGGACTTGACCCACCTACAGCCCGAACTATCATTGAATTAGCTATGAAGTTACGCGATTTAGAAGGAGTTAGCTCCATTTTTGTTACTCACCGTATACAAGATGCCCAACAACTAGCTTCAGAATATGTAACAATAGATGAAAAAGGCGAAATAGTAGTACGTAAAGATGAAAAAGGGTCTTCATCACGCACCAAGTTTATAATGTTAAAAC
>CAZHXL010000005.1:43823-78595 GCA_964536575.1 uncultured Clostridia bacterium
AAAATGATTGGATACTTACAAGGAAAAGTAGTTTTTAGTGGATCGGGCAAAGAACTTTGGGAGTCTCCAGATCCATACATTAAAAACTTTCTTCTCTAAACCTCGATAGTTTTGGAGGTAAGACTATGGCAAACAAAAAAAATATTGGTTTTGCTCAACTAAGAGTAGGGTTACTGGTTTTATTAGCTGGTGCTTTAACACTAGCAACAATTCTTACAATTAGTGGGGATATTAGCTTCTTTCAAGATACTCTTACCATTCGTACTAAATTACCGCAAGTCGATGGATTACGCCCTGGTACTGAAGTACGTTTAGCGGGTGTCTACATTGGCAAAGTTAGTGATGTTATCCTCTTACCAATAGCCCAAGATGATAAACAAAAAGTGCAAAGTGTTGAAATAGTAATGAAAATTAATAAGCTAATTAATGGCATTCCTGCTAAAGAACGTATTCGGGAAGATTCTGTAGTTACTTTGGGTTCAATTGGTCTTTTAGGAGACAAAGTAATTGATATACGCCCAGGAACTAAAACCGCTAAAGCAATTGAAGAAAATGCACTAGTGACAGGAGACCAAGAAGATTCATTAACGCAAGTAGTTTCAAGTACTAGTAACATTTTGCAAGATGTTGATCGTCTTGCAAAACAACTTCGAGAGATTGCAGAAAATATTAATCAAGGCAAAGGCAATATTGGCCTGTTTGTCAAAGATGAGAAACTTTATAACAATGCTAATAGCACAATTTTAGAATCTCAAAAACTAGTAGAACGTATTCGTGATGGGGGTGGAACTGTAGGTAAATTACTAAACGATCCATCACTTTATGATCAAATTCAAACTACTACTAAAAAAGCTGAAACACTGATTGCAGATATTTCTGCTGGTAAAGGAACTATTGGGAAAATTGCTACAGATGATGAATTATATACTCGCACCAACAAGATTTTAGAACGCCTTGACACAATTACAGCTAAACTAGAAACTACTGCTGATAAAATTGACCAAGGTCAAGGAACTGTAGGCCAGTTACTTAATAATGATTCTCTCTACAAAGAAGCTGAAACTACTGTGTCAAACCTAAATCGTCTTACTGTACGTATAGATAAGACTTTAGGTGGCAAAGGATCTATAAATAAAGCATTGGAAGACCCAACTCTTTATAATAACCTTAATGATGCTTCTTCTGAGGTAGTTAAGCTATTACAAGATTTTCGTAAAGAACCTAAAAAATACTTAACTATAAAAATACGTATTTTTTAATAGTTAACGATTTATGTCAGAACAAACACCTAAAAAACCTAACCTCAAACCTCCAGAAAAAAGTGAAGCGCTAACTGTAATGGTGTTATTAGGTTTAGTTTTATCTGTAATTAGCTATTTTATTTTTTCTTCTGAAGACAAAAGTTTTATTCTAAAAGCAAAATTTACTCAAGCAGATGGGTTAAAATCTGGTGCAGAAGTGCAGTGTGCGGGTGTAAAGGTTGGCACAGTTAAAGAAATTCGTTTTCTTGGTATACCAGAACAAACCTTAACAGGCCATATATTTGAATTAATCCTAGAACTTAACCCTATTATTAATGGCGCACCAATAGAAAAAGTCATTCACAAAGATGGGGCTGCGGTAATAATCGTTGTTGGAGCATTAGGTGATCGTGGAGTTAATATAGTTCCAGGAACTCCTAGCGCACCTTCTGTTACTAATGGAGATTATATTTTAGGTGAAATTGAGCTAACACCTGCAATGGTTTCAGCAAACTTGCAAGGTATAAAGGAGCAATTTACTTACCTACAAACTATCCTAGAAGCAAATACCAAGTTGATAAATGAAGGAAATGGTAGCTTAGGTAAATATAGCAAACCTAATAATGAAGCTGCTATTAACCTAAAAAAACTCATTACCACAACAGATACACTACAACCATTATTAGAAAAAAGTAACGGTTCAATAGCAAAATTTCGTCGTGATAAAGAAATTGAAGCTAGTATAAACAAGCTATCTGAGTTAGCAGACAGTTTGCAGGAGCAACTAGAAAAAGGCGATGGTTCTGCTGGTCGTTTTATGCAAGATGAAAATATGGAAAAACGTATAAGCCAATTACAAGAACGTGCCATAAATGTATCAAAACGTTTTGAAGAAGTTGCTGAACGCGTTCAAAAAGGGAATGGTTCTGCTGGAAAATTTATTAGTAACCCTAAGTTTAAGAATGACCTAAAAGAACTAGAAACAAACTTTAACAAACTTTCAGAGAAAATTAGTAGCAAAAAAGGGACACTACATTTAATAATGAATGACCAAAAATTGTCAGAAAATATTTCTGCAATTTCAATAGAAATAACCAAACTTGCTTATGATATTCGTCAAAAACCCAGAAAGTACGTTAAATTTACTTTGTTTTAGGGTCAAATTTTACGAAAATTATACTAGTCAACAATTTAATATTTTCTTCACTGTTTAAAAGCCTTCTTAATATTAGTGTTTAGTTCCTCAATATCCACTGGTTTACTAACAAAGCCGTTCATACCGATATCTACACACCGCGCTCTAAATTCTGTGATTACATGTGCAGTCATAGCTACTATAGGAATAGTGCGGTTTTTATCACCAACAGCCCCAGCACGAATTCTCCTAGTGGCTTCTAACCCATCCATTTCTGGCATTTCAATATCCATAAGGATTAAATCAAAACTTTCTTTAGCTAGTTCTTTAAGTGCTTCTTCTCCATTAACAGCAATAACTGTAGAGTGCCCTAGTTTTTGTAAGAGTTTTATAGCAACCTTACGATTTATTAGATCGTCTTCAGCAAGAAGTATTTTTAACCCTTGTGTAATTGGTTCAATCAGTTGTGTTTGCTTAACTATATTTGTTTTTATCTTACTTTCATCTATAAGTAAAAATGCTATTTCAAAAGAAAACCTACTTCCTCTACCCACTTCACTTTCTAGTCTAATATTGCTCCCCATTAACTCTATTAACTGTTTGCAAATAGCCAATCCTAAGCCAGTCCCACCATATTTTCTAGTAGTAGAGCTTTCTGCTTGGCTAAAATTTTCAAATATTTGCTCTTGTTTTTCTTGAGCAATACCAATACCTGTATCGCTAATTGAAAAATCGAGCAACACTTTTTGTTGATTAAAACTAACTTTAGCTACATTTACTGTTATGTTTCCTTTTTCTGTAAATTTAATCGCATTACTAAGCAAATTAACCAGAATTTGCCGCAGTCGCATAGAATCCCCTGTTATATATTTGGGTAAGTCAGAGGATTTATTTAATTTTAACAAAAGTCCTTTTTGATTAGCTTGAAGGGTAAATATTTGAATAATATCACCAATTAATTTCTCTAAATCAAACTCTACAAATTCAATTTCTATCTTTCCAGCCTCTATTTTTGATAAATCTAAAATATTGTTTATTATTGCAAGTAAATGTGATGATGAGTGTTTGACTATCTGTAAATTTTCCTTTTGTTGTTGACTAAGATCTGTTCCTAGAGTTAAGTCTGTCATACCAATAACAGCATTCATTGGTGTGCGAATTTCATGACTCATTTTAGCTAAAAATAAACTCTTCGCTTTGTTAGCTACTTCAGCTTGTTCTTTAGCAACAATTAACTCTGAAGTACGCTCTTTAACCCTATACTCCAAATCTTTATTCATTGCTTGTAGGGTAGAATTTAGTTCATTTTGAAGGTGCAAAGCTTGTTCTTTTTGCCGTAAAGTTTCTACTTGTGCTTTACTGGTTTCCTCTTTTAAGGAGTTTATACGATCTGCTAATGCTAAAGCCCAACACAAAATCATTAAAACTAAGCCTATTTGGTATCCTTGCTCAATTAATGTGGAGCTTGGCAACAAAGAAAAAAGGAAAGCTATTCGACCAACAATAGGTAAACTCAGTGGCAAAAAAGCTAAAATGTAGTAGCGAGTCTGACTATAGCCTTGCCACCAAGTCACTAATGAAACTACTAAGCAGATAATCGCGCTTACTACACCTAAAAAATTAGTTACTTTTGTTGAAAAACTATAACTAACAAAGGGAATGGCTATTAATAAAAGTAAAAACACTATAATTAGTACTAAGATACTCTGATGCCATTTAGGAGCAAGTTTTTTTGTTCGCAAAAAAGTAGTAGTAAACTTTAGGAAAGTTATAAAGCTTAAAATGTAAGCCACTGGTACCAAAAACTTAATAAACCCTGCTTGTTTAGGCCAAAAATATTGTTGGCCTAAACCATCATATGTCCCTTGAAATATTAGTACGCTACAAAGAAATAATACATAATACAAGTAGCTTTTCTCTTTTAAGTGATAAAAAAGAAATAAGTGATATCCTACCATTATCAATAAACAACCATAAAAAAAGCCTGCTAATAAATAAGCTTGAACCCTTTTCTGTCTAAATACTTCATCTGATTGAACTGCTAGTGATATAACCATTGCAGCTTCACTTTTATAGCGTAAGTAAATTACTTCGTTTTCTGCACCAGAAAAGGTTAACTTAAAACTAAGCAAACGATCTTTGACTTCCCTAATAGTAAAAGGCAGTGCTGTTCCTATTTCTAAATGCTTAAAGTTTGCTTTATCTACTTTATCTGCTTTATTTAGTTGGTAAAAACTCAAGTAATGTGTATTAGGGTAACTAGAAGATAAAAACCATTTTTTATCTGAGTAAGCTTGGTTTTTAATAGAAAATCGTACCCAATAAACAGTTTTAGTAAACCCATAATTAGGTATTTTTTCAGTACTAGAAGTAAAATTTTTAGCATATTCTGGTGAACTAACTTGTTTAATAGTTAACTCACCTGTTGGATCTGCAAGTATTTCTAAATGTAACCCTAAAGAGTATTCATCCTTTTCATTAGTTAGTACCAAACTTGGTGCACTGATTAATCCTATTTCGCTGGCAGAGTGGCTATAGACACTGATGGCTAAAAATAAAAAATTTAACCAGATGAAAAGCAAAAATAAAAATTTAATAGCTTTGACCATTTACTTTTTGCCATTTTAGCTACTTATAATCTAAAAAAAATCTAGCTTTGTTATAACTTCTAATTATAAGGTTATAGAGTTCTTTAGTGGATGAAAAAAAGTGATTTTAACTTAAAATTTTATCTTAAATAACTTATTCTCTCTTTGTTTGCCTTTATTTAAAAAAATCCCTGTGTATAATTTTGACAGTTTCTATTAATCCCTATCCAAAAATTTTAGAGAGAATTTATTTTTTATGAGTGATAATATTTGCCCGATTTGTGGGGAAGCTGTCTTACCAAACTTACTAAGGTTACATACCCAATTAGAGAAAACTTGGCTACGAGAAATGAGAGAAAGCAACCCTCAATGGTTTGTTTCTCAAAAAGTTCCATCTGAATGCTTAACAGAATTTAAAAATAGGCATGAAACCCTAAAAAAAGAAGCTTATGATCTTTGCTCAAAAGGCGATTATAATCGTAAAATCAGTCTTACAGATAGTAAAGAAGGTGAAGTTGAAGATGAAGTGTTTTAATTAAACTTACTTTTTGCTAATAAAATTTTAATCCATTGTTAGAAATCCATGGGGGACTGTTCAGCTATGAAAAAACGTTCATTTTTATCTATTTCCCTAAGTTTTTTACTAATTCTTAGTTCTGCTTTAGCAAACTTATACTGTTTACCAGGAGGTGGACATGATACACATCTTCCAAAAGACCCTAAAAAGTCCACTTGTGAGCCTGGCAAGTGGGGTGGAACGCTAAAACTTGGGATTGCTGGCACACCTTTAACATTTAATCCCTTTGTTCCTTCCACACCAGAAACCTATGAAGTAACATCTAAGCTTTTTGGGACGCTAATTGACTATGATAATGTCAATCAAAAAACTAGTAATGATGGAATGGCGCGTTCTGTTGATAAAGGAGATAACAATAGCTATATCATTTACTTACGAGAAGGATTAGCTTTTTCTAATGGTGTTCCTATCACAGCTGAAGATGTAATTTTTTCTATTAAAGCTACTTGGGATGCTCGCCTTAGTTCAATCCTTGGTGACTTGATAAAATTGGATGGAAAACCTCCAGAGCTTGCCAAGATAAACTCTCTAACAGTAAAAATCACTTTTCCTAATTACTATGAGCCAATTAGAGAATTACTTTCTAGAATACCTATTGTTTCTAAAAAAGCAATGGAAGATTATTTCCTAAAATCAGATCCTAAAAATGCTTATGGCTTGGAAACATCCCCAGAAAAAATAGTTTCTTCTGGCCCTTTTGTATTAAAGAGTTATTCAGAAAAAGAAATTGTTTTAGCATATAATCCCTATTATTGGAAAACAGACAACGTAGGTACAGCTTTACCCTACTTAGATGGTATTACCTACTCATTAAAAGTTTCTCGTCAAGAACAACAAAACAACCTCCTTACCAGAGGTGACTATCACGTAGCACAGCTAATTCAGGCCCAAAAACAGTCCTTTGAGGGCAATGATCGCTTTGTGCTTAAAGATGTTGGCCCATCGCTATCTGTTTGGCAATTAGTACTTAATTGGCGTACTGATCAAAATAGAAATGACCGAACTAAAGCTACATGGTTTCGCACTCCAAACTTTCGTCACGCAGTATCTTCACTAATAGAGCGAGATAAAATATCATCAGAGGTTTTTAACACTATGGCTCGTCCTGCTTACAGCATAGTGACACCAGAAAATAAGCTTTGGTTTAATCCTGATACGAAAAAGTATAGTTATAATGCGGAAAGTGCGAAAACCCTTTTAAGTACTGCTAAATTTGCTACTGCGGCAAATGGTAACTTAAGAGATAATGGTGGACAAACAATCCGTTTTAACCTTTTACACCTAAATGAATTTGTCCCTCAACAACTAGCTAGTCGTATAGTAGAAGACATGAAAAAAGTAGGCATTCAAGTAGAGCCAGATCAAGTAGAATATAAAAAGTTTTGGGGACTGGTAAATAATGGCTTATTTGAAACAGCATTAGTGGAATCTACGCCACTACTACCTGATCCTGCTTTTATGCAACCTTACCTAAGCAAAGCGGGAAAATATCTTTATTTTAATGACCCTAGTGAGGTAAGCTTTGCAAGCACAGCCACGGCTGGAAGCGAAGAATGGCTTAGTCAGGCAGCTAAAAGTTTAAATGAAGCCCTAAAAAAACAGTCTTTGAAGGAACGCCAAGATATTTATAATAAAGTTCAATCTGATTGGGCAGATAATTCCCCTATTATTTATCTAATTAATGAAAATATACTGGCAGCCGCACAAAAGAATTTAGGCAATTTTAAACCTGCGCCAGTGATACCCACTCTAACTTGGAATGCAGAAGAATTTTACTTTAAACAATAAAATGAGCTTAAAGTTTAACCCTTAAGTTAATTTTTGATATCTAACCCAAGGATTCATCCTTAGGCTTTGGCGAGGTAGGGGCAATGTCTAAAGAATGCCAACAGTGCCATCGCTCTTTTTTAGATAAGGTTGCTAATTGCCCTTATGATGGCTCTCTACTTATAGATAGCCCTGAGCCTAGAACAGATCCTTTTCTTGATTTAATTTTAGATAATAAATATCAAATAAAATCCAAGCTAGGCGAAGGAAGTATTTGTAATATTTATCGCGCTAGCCTTTTAGAAACAGGCCATCTTTGTGCCATAAAAACCTTGCGTTCTAATGTACTAAAAGATGAAGCAGCAATTAATCGTTTTAAGTATGAAGTTCGTGCAGCCCATCGTGTTCAACACAGAAATGTAGTGGAACTCCTAGACGCTAATATTCTTGGTACAGGTCCAATGTATATGGTAATGGAACTTCTAGAAGGAGTTACTCTTAAGCAAGAACTACAGAAAACTGGCCCACTTAACTTAGAAAGACTGCAAAATATTGTTAAACAGATATGTGATGGTCTTGATGCAGCACATAATAAAGGCATTATTCATCGCGATCTTAAGCCAGATAACATAATGCTGATAAAACGCAATAACATTCCAGATTTTGTTAAGCTCCTAGATTTTGGTATTGCTAAAGTAAACTGGGATAAATCCATCACAGCAGAATATTCGCCAACAAATATTGTAATGGGAACACCTAGATATATGTCTCCAGAACAATGCAATGGGCACCACCTAGATATTCGCTCTGATATATATAGTTTAGGTATAATCATATATGAATTATTAACTGGACTTCCTCCTTTTACAGACGCTTCTCCACAAATCTTGTTAAATAAACATGCTCAAGAACCTGTTCCAAGTCTAAAACGTCGCCGCCCTAGTTTGCCTAGTAGTGTAGAGCGTGTAGTGATGCATGCGTTAGAAAAAAGCCCTTTGAAACGACCACTATCGGCAAAGGATTTTGCTATAGAGCTTGAAGATGCAATAAATATGGATCCGTCTATTTCACCAGATATTTCGCGCTCACCAGACCTTAGAAGTATCCTTAATAGCCAATCTCCTAGTCTGATACCTGTAGTAAAACAACAAACTGATGGGATTTCAATTGTCCAATATGTTGAGCCAGAACTTTCTCGGCCACCTATTGCTCTTTCCACTGGACAAATTAAAACAAACCTAAAAAACTATTGGCATTATTGGGTAATAGGAATAATTGGGATAACTATTATTATCTTAATAGTAATTATTATTATTTTACTTAGAACTTAACAACAGTCTTTTCTTGGTATTTAATAGGGTCAAATGTGCCTGCTTGCTCAAACCCTTTTAACCTTAGCTGGCAACTATCACAATAGCCACAAGCTAAACCCTCTATACTTGGGTCATAGCAACTATGAGTCAAGGAATAATCTACTCCTAGGGCTAGTCCTTGTTCAATAATTTGTGCTTTTGTTAGCTCAATTAATGGGGTATGAATATGAAACTTGAGTCGGTTTTCTACTCCAGCACTAGTAGCTAGATTAGCCAGTAGCTCAAAAGCATTAATATATTCTGGACGGCAATCTGGATAACCTGAATAATCTAAAGCGTTTACTCCAATAAATATATCTGCAACTCCTAAAACTTCTGCCCATCCTAAAGCCAAAGAAAGAAATATTGTATTACGTGCTGGAACATACGTAATAGGAACAGTTTGTTCTATTTCTGGTAAAGATCTTTGTTTAGGAACAGAAATATCTGAAGTTAAAGCTGACCCACCAATACGACGTAAGTCAATGTTAATAATCGCATGTTCTGCAACATTAAAATGCACAGCAATTTTTTCTGCTTGTTTTAGCTCAATATCATGACGCTGACCATAACAAAAAGAAAGAGCGTAAACTTGATAACCTTCAGACATTGCAATCGCTAAGACAGTGGTAGAATCTAGCCCACCACTTAATAATACAACCGCTTTTTTACTCATAACGCTTATTTTTTAAAGAGCAGACTCATAGGTCTACCCTTACAACTCTGCCTCTCTTACTTTAATTATCTATGTGCCTGCCCTAATAATTTTGGTGTCATAGCAAGTTGAGCGTATTGTTGAGTAGTAGTTAACCGTGCATGCCCTAATAATTCTTTTAAGGAACGCAGGTCTGCTCCTGCTTCTAGCAAATGTGTAGCAAAAGAATGCCTTAGTGCTTGCGGGTTAACATTTTTAAGTTCAGGACACTCTTCTTCAATATATTTGTCAATCATTCGTCCTACAGAACGAGTGGTTATACGAGTACCTTGATAATTAAGAAAAACCGCCATTGGATCACGCATATCTTCTGAGGCTTCGGCTAAAAGCTCTCCTCTTACCCCTAAATAGGACTCAATTGCAATTTTGGCGTGTTCACTAAAAGGAACTATTCTTTCTCTTCTACCTTTTATTTTTATACGTAAACCATAATGCTTAAAATCAATGTCATTTAGGTTAAGGTTAACTAGCTCAGAGACTCTTAAGCCTGATCCATAAAGTAATTCTAAAATAGCTCGATCTCGTTTGCCTAAAACCGTTTCCTGGTCAGGGACTTCTAAAAATTTTAATACTTCGTCAATAGTCAAAGTATTAGGGATTTTCTTTTCTACCCTTGGAGACGAAACTAATTGAGCAGGGTTATTATCAATGACTTTTTCTTTTAACAAAAACTTAAAAAATGAACGTAGAGCAGCTAAACGACGGGCAACCGAAGACTTTTTCTTTTTTTCTTGGTAGAGTTTTGCTATATAGCCTCGGATTGTTACTACATCTATATTTTTTAGATTTACTTCTGCTTGATTGCCTGCGCTATCTTGAGGAGCAACATGACCATAAAAACTTTCTAAATCTATTCGATAGTTACGCAGTGTATGCTCAGATAAATTGCGTTCATACATCAAATGATCAATAAACTTATCTAGATATGATTGCATAGATAGTATATTCCTATTAAAGAAATGTTCTAAAGCTTAGTCTTGTGAGGCATAGTAGCCTTTTCTTGCTTTTACTTTCAAGCCAGGATTTTTCACATTAACCTTAAGTGCTCGATAGTTACCATTTTGCTCATTACTAGGGTAAAAAGTTAATGCATATTGTGCCCGAACTACTGCCGCTAAACGGTTAAAACTTTCATCCAAATCATTGATGTCATTTGGAAAAAACACTTCGCCCCCAGTTCGTTCACAGATTTTTTCTAATTCCTTGTCTCCAGCCACTACACCAAATTCTTCTAGTCTAGTAGCCGTATAAATACCATAGATTACTACATCTGCTCGTTCTGTTATTTTCAGTGCTGTGTCTAAAGTAGTTCGGCTAATTACATTTGCCCCATCAGAAATAATAACAATAACACGACGGCCTGAAACTTTTTCCAATTGTTGAGAAGCTAGGTAGATTGCATCATAGAGTGCTGTACCTCCCTTTGCTTTTAGAGACCGGGCAGCATCTGCTAAAGCCTCTGTATCAGAAGTAAAGCCTTTTTCAATCACAACATCATGATTAAAGCTTAGTAGTGAAGCTTGATCTACTGGCCTAAGTACAGACTTAAAAAATTTAGTGGCGGCTTGTTGTTGAAATTTAATCTTTGGTTTAACACTAACACTGGTGTCAAAAAGCACTACTAGGCGCAGAGGAGCAGTGTTTTCTTTAGCAACAGCAAAGACCTCTTGTGGAATATTATTTTCACTTAACTCAAAATCATCTTTGCTAAGATTACTAATCAAGTTCCCTTTTTGGTCTGTAACAGAAACAAGCACTGTGACTAGTTCTGTTTTTATTCTTACTACATTATCATCTTGAGTAGATTTTGGAGGTTTAGAATTAGGTTGTTTATCATCTTGAACTAGAGGTTTAACATTTTGGGCTAAACTATTAAAAGTTAGCCAGCAAAGCATTGCAAAGAAAGCAGTTAAAAATAATAGACGTTTTTTCATATTTCTAATACCAAACAGCATATTATTACTTTGGAAAAATTTGTTTTAGCCAATCGTCAAAGACTTCTAGTGCTAATTTTACTTGTAGGTGCTTACGCTCTGCTTTTTGTTTTAGTTTACGTCTTTGCTCTATCTCTAAGGGCGGGAGCAAAGAAAACGTAATATTTACAGGCTGATAAGGTCTCACCTCACAATGAGCAACATAATTTAACAAACTCCCAATTGCACTAGCACGAGGAAGCACGATAGGCTCAAGTCCTTTTACAGCACGAGCAGCAGTAATTCCAGAAACTAGCCCTGTAGCAATTGATTCTACATAGCCTTCTACACCAGAAATTTGTCCAGCAAAATAAATTCTAGGTTCTTTTTTTACTTGAAGTAAAGCATTTAAAATATCTGGAGAATTAATATAAGTGTTTCTATGAATTTGCCCATATTTAATAAATTCTGCTGTCTCTAGCCCTGGAATTAATTGTAAAACTTGTTTTTGCTCACCAAATTTAAGATGGTTTTGAAAACCAACTAAGTTATAACTATCTGCCATTAAGTTTTCTTGCCTAAGCTGTACAGCAGCGTAAGCAATTTTACCTGTTTTAGGATCTACCAGTCCAACAGGCTTCATTGGCCCAAAACGCAAGGTATCACGACCCCGCCGGGCAAGTTCCTCAATGGGTAAACACCCTTCAAAATAGAGTGCTTTTTCAAAATCTTTTACTGGGACAGATTCTGCACTAATGAGTGCCTCATAAAAAGCATTATATTCATCCACATTCATTGGACAATTAATATAATCCTTGTCGCCTTTATCATAGCGAGCAGCACGAAACACTTTATCATAGTTGATAGTTTCCGCATCAACTACTGGGCTAATTGCGTCATAAAAGTAAAGATGTTCTATGCTAGTTAAACCAGAAATAGCTTTAGATAAGCTAGCAGAAGTAAGAGGCCCTGTAGCAATGATTACTTGTCCTTCACTAGGAATTTCTGGCATTTCTGAACGTACTAGATCAATATTTGGATTAGCTTCAATATGGCGAGTAACTTCAGCCGAAAATATTTCTCTGTCAACCGCAAGTGCTGCTCCAGCAGGAACACGACAACCCCTAGCTACTTCTAGTAGTAATGATCCACTACGTCGTAACTCCTCTTTTAGTAAATAGGGTGCTGTCCCAACTTCATCAGACTTTAGAGAATTACTACAAACAATCTCTGCCAGTTTGTCAGTTTTATGAGCAGGAGTGGGAACTTGTGGTCTCATTTCATAAAGCTTTACCTTAAGACCAAACCTCGCTGCTTGCCAAGCCGCTTCACTACCTGCAAGTCCTCCACCAATAACAGTTAAATCATATTTCATTTATTTATTCCTAAAAAATCATAAAACTACCATTACATCAACCAACCCTGCATTAGCTGATTTGGCAAAAATATTGTCTCATCACGCTCAGGCCCTGTAGAAATCATTCCTATAGGACACTCTACTAGATCTTCTAGTAACTTGATATAATCTCGTGCTTTTTCTGGTAGTTGTTCGTAATGCTTTATATAGGCTGTAGTTTCTTGCCAACCCTTAACAGTACGATAAATAGGCTCTACTTGCTCTAAAGCACTTGCAGTAGAAGGAAGTTCATTTATTTCCTTTCCATGTAAGCAATAACCAATACAAACCTTTATTTCTGGCATTTGGTCTAAAACATCTAATTTGGTAAGCGCGATAGTGTCTAAGCCATTAACCATAACAGCATAACGGACTATCAAAGCATCAAACCAACCTGTACGACGGGGACGACCTGTAACAGCACCAAACTCATTTCCATGTTTTCGTAAATGCTCACCCATCTCATCATTTAATTCTGTAGGAAACGGGCCGCTACCGACACGTGTTGTGTAGGCTTTGGTAATACCCAAGGCTCCAGTAATTTTATTGGGGCCAAGCCCTGTACCGATTGCAGCACCACCAGCAGTAGCACTAGAAGAAGTCACATAAGGATATGTTCCATGATCAACATCCAGCATTGTTCCCTGCGCACCTTCAAGCAAAACATTTTTTCCTGCTTTAACAGCAGAGTTTAGAAAATAAGTAGTATCTTTAATAAATTCTGTTAAGCCTTCAACAGCTTGAAAATAGCTGTCATATTGGTCTTTATCATCACTTAGGTTGTGTCCGCTAGTCTTCAAGCGTTTAATAGCAGCGTTTGAGTGTGCTAACACTTTTTGACGAAAAGATTCTTTATCTAACAAATCTGCTACTCTTAGACCTCGACGACTAATTTTATCTTCGTAAGTAGGACCAATCCCACGCCGAGTAGTACCTACTTTTTCATTTCCTAATGCATCTTCTGTAGCAATATCAATAGCACGATGATAAGGCATAATTAAGTGAGCGCGACTACTAATCCAGAGCCTACCTATCACACTAATGCCTACTGTTTGTAGCTCGGCAATTTCTGATTGTAAGGCTTGAGGGTCTACCACTACACCATTGCCTATAACACAAATGGTTTCTGGGTGTAAAATTCCTGAAGGAAGTAGTCTCAAGATAAATTTCTTATCTCCTATAACTACTGTATGTCCTGCGTTGTGTCCACCTTGATAACGAGCAACAACATTAAAATGAGGAGTAAGTAAGTCAACTATTTTTCCTTTCCCTTCATCACCCCACTGTGTTCCAACTACTACAATATTTCTCATAAATTTACCATTCCCTAAAGTAGAAAAGCACATAGAAACTAAAACTAAAAGATATAGCCAAATGCTTTTATCTTTTAGTTTTAATTAAACTTTCTATGTGCTTTTGTTTTTAGATTAAACCGCAAAACGATAGCTTTTAAATACACTTATCCTGTGTATTTATCCAACATACGAGCAATATTATCTTTAGTAGTCGCGCCAACTACGCGTTCTTGCTCAATACCGTTTTTGAAAAGGATAAGAGTTGGGATACCTTTAATGCCAAACTTTGCCGAAATTTCGTTATTCTCATCTACGTTTAGTTTGCCAACTTTTGCTCTTCCATCATAATCTTTTGCAATCGCTTCCACAGTTGGAGTTAACATTCGACAAGGAGCGCACCAAGCAGCCCAAAAATCTAATAATACTGGAACAGAAGCTCCTGCTACCTCAGAATCAAAATTGCCATCAGTAATCTCTAGTACATTACCCGCCATTAGAATATAACCTACCTTTCTAAAATTTAGTTTTTAAGTGTCTAAGAAACTTTTGCCCTAAGATAAAGCATTATAACTAGCTATTTACTGCCTTGCTAAAAAAATCAAAACCCCAATATGAAACCCGGCGATTGCACTTAATTTACTTAGCTTTAACCGCCTAAACGTTGTCTGACTGTATGATAAACATCCAAATATTTTTTTGCAGAAACTGTCCAAGAAAAATCTTCTGTCATTCCATTTGTAATTATTCGTCGCCAAAGTTCTGGCTCATTATAAGCAATAAGTGCTTCATAAATACGCTCTAGCAACTGTTCGGCATTATAGTCATAAAACTTAAAGCCATTGCCTTCCATTCTTACTCTGTCAAAGTTCTGTACTGTGTCATCTAAACCACCAGTAGCACGAACAATTGGAACAGTACCATAAAGCAAACTATACATTTGATTTAGCCCACAAGGCTCATAGCTAGAAGGCATTAAAAAAACGTCGCAACCCGCTTCGATTTGATGAGCTAGAGCATTATTGAAGCCAAAGTATACACCAACTCGATCTGGACGGCTATCACGTAACGCTTGAAAATACCTTTCATAAGAATCTGTTCCAGAGCCTAATAATACAAAGTTGGCAGAGGTTTCTAGGATTCGATTCATAATTTTCATAATTAGATCAAACCCTTTTTGATCCGTCATCCGAGAGATTACCCCAATTAATGGCTTTGTTAAATCTGTAGGTAAATTAAATCTTTTTAGCAATTCTCTTTTACAAATTTCCTTACCGCTTAAATCATTAACTGAATAGTTTGCAGCTATATATTTATCTGTAGCTGGGTTCCATTCATCTATATCGACTCCATTAAGTATTCCTATTAGAGAATAGCATCTTTGTCTTAGCAAAGCATCTAAGCGAAAACCATGCTCATGCGTCTGTATCTCTTCTGCGTAACGCTTGCTTACAGTAGTTATTGCATCACAATATAATATTCCACCTTTAAGTGAACTACCTACATTGCTAAATTCTAGCCCCATATCCCCATAAGCAAGGTGAGAACCTAGCCCAAAATAAGGAATAGCATCTAAGCCAAACATTCCATGAAAAGCCAGATTATGAATGGTCAATATGGTTGCTGTAGTCGCAAAAAAAGGATCATAAGCATAATTAGTACGTAAATAAACTGGTAGTAGCCCTGTCATCCAGTCATTACAATGAATGACATCTACTTTCTCGCCTATTCGATGGCAAAGCTCCAAAACAGCACGGCTAAAGTAAGCAAATCGCTCTGCATCATCGCTATGGCCATAGAGACCATCCCGCCAAAAATATTCTGGTATATCAACAAAATATATTGATACTCCATCTTGCTTTTCATACCAAACAGAACAAATTTTTATTTTATATGCAAAAGGAACAGCTAAGGTTTCAAACAATAATGTACCTGTTTTGATATTGCTATAACGAGGCATTATGATGGAAACATCACAACCTAGTTTAGCCAAAGCTTTTGGTAAAGCCCCTGCAACATCTGCTAAGCCTCCTGTTTTGGCATATGGCACAACTTCTGATGCTGCTAATACTATCCGCAATTTTTCCACTATAATGTCTACCTAAGGAATATAATTTAACAATTTTGGCAGTTACTGTGATGCTAATAAGCAGACAAGATATTAGGAAAGCGACTTACTGCTGTCAAGCCTATAAAGTAGTTAAAATTAGCTTGCTTATGGATTATAGCTCAAGGCAGATGCGACTAATTCTGTATCCATATACTCTGTAATCTTTTGCAGTTTGCCTTCAGCAAGCTGGCAAACCCAACAGTATTTGTTATTATAAGGCTTCCCAGCTTTAGTGGTGACTTGGCCTTGGCACTCAACCACTACGTAATCATCTTCAGCAATAAAGCGTTGTGCGGTATTTTTATATTGATTTGCAAACTGAGAGAAGAGCGGCTTGAGAAGTTCGGTGAGCACAGCCTGCTTTCCTTGATAAGTCTTTGACCATTTGGTTGTGCCAGTAATAGTCCAGCAAAAATTATCATCCAAGCTTTCTATAAATGGCTTGCCATTGCCTTTGGATAGTTCGTTAAAAATATCTTGCATTAGTTGTTTGTTCTTAGACGCGCTCATAATGTATAGCTCCTTAATTTAGTATTTCCGTTTATGGTGTCAAACCTATAAAGGTATTGAATACGGGTAAAGTTTCAACTTAGTTAAGTTAGTCCGATTCTACTAGTCCAATTTAGGAGGTTCATTTTCCTTAAGATCCCCAGAAAGTAGAATAGTATTTCCGTCAGGGTCGTTGATCATCGCAAAATAAGGCCCAAAACGGGTTTTGTAGGGAGCGCGGCGGCTTTGATAGCCCAACCCTATAAGTTCATTATATTTTGCATCTACTGATTCCTGTGTCTTCAAGTAAAACTCTAGAATAGAGCGGTAACTATCTGACTTTGGAGTATCTGTCTTTACAAACTTGGAGTCCCAAAGAGAAGGATTAGAATCCAGAAAGAGAGTTAGCCCGTTCCCCATCTTGATACCAACATGTGTCTTTTCTTCGCTCCCTGCGGGGATGGCTAGACCAAGCCGCCGATAGAATTCCAGTGACTTACCCATATCCTGAACAATCAGGCCAAGCATATAGAGTTCGAGTGCCATATATTTTTATTCCTTTTTCATTCAATAATGTACGAGTTTTAGCACTATAACCATGCTAAACATCGTGCTTCTATCATATAGCGTGCGAATTGGTGACATCTTCTATATTCGTGCGGTTTTGTTAAAAACCTGCGCAAAGTATGCGGTCATGCCTATAGGCACGAGGGGTAAGGCCAACATGCCTTTTGAAGACCTGAGTAAAGTGGCTTTGATTGGCAAACCCACACTCTAAAGCAGCTTGAACAAGCGACATATCTTTTTCTGTAAGCAGACGTTGCGCTTGCTCAATCCGCTGACGTAAAACAAATTGATGTGGGCTTTCTCCAGTAGTTTGGCGAAATAAACGGGCAAAATGGTATGGGCTAAACCCAGTTTGCAGAGCCAATTCTTCAAGCGATAGATCTTGGCAGATGTGTGCTTGTACAAAGTCAATTACGCGTTTCATTTGCTGCCGCGTCAATCCTCGCTGTGAAGTCTCCTTAATGGTTTCTCCCAGAGAAGTGTAATGGCGCAAAAGATGAACAGCAAGCAAACACGCTGCACTTTGTGCATATATTTTTCCTATTGGGGTGCCTCCTTCAAGCTCTTGCCACAGTACCATCCCAATCTGTGACAGAAGTGTATCTTGGAAACCAGCCCGCTCTACCAAACATATGCGACTAGAATCATAGCCTGTCACATCTTCAGCCGTTCGAGTAATTAGTTCTTTGCTCAAATGTAAATGAAGTGTTTGGGTAGGAGTAGAAGAAAGGCACTTCCACCGAACTTCGTATGGTATGCCCATATCAGGGCGTAAAATCATATCCCCCTCACGAAGGCATAGCTCTCTCCAGCTACCATGCAAGTGCCGTTTGCCAAAACGCATTGCTCCACCTTTAAATAATATTAATGAAATATCTCGCCTTACAGGGGTCATTAGGCTATCTACCTCTGTTGGTTCATGGAATGCCTTTGCTTTTAGTCCATCCCAACCCGCTTCCAAACTTGAGAGATAGAGACGTGGAATAGCAAACTTTTCTTTGAGCGAACTGCTAGATTCCTCTTTAGAAACAGCTAATTCCTTAGTCATATTTGATAGCTCCTCTTTTTGTGTTGTTAACAAGTTGCTAACATTTTGATTTATTTGCTTTACTTGACTTACCACTAAGCCCTAACTAATATTAAACCCAGCGTTAAAGAACATTCACTACCATTATTAGCGCGTAAATATTATTAGCATCAAAAGTTATAAAATTATCAAGCTAATAGTAAAGATTAAGCATCAAAGCAGTAAAATTAAAATTGTAGGGAAAGAGTATTGTATGGGTAATTTAGGTTGGACTGAGATGATTTTTATTGCCATGATAGCCTTAATGGTATTTGGGCCAAAAAGGCTACCAGAAATGGGCAAAAAACTAGGCCGTTTAATGGGTCAGTTAAGACAAGCCTCAGACCAGTTTAAGCAAGTTTGGGATAGTGAAGTAGAAAAAACTAACTTAAAAGAAATGCAACAAAAAGTACAGCAAGATCTTTCACCTAGTAATTTACTAAATAATAACACCAGTACTAAAACTATTAATCAGCCTGATTCTCTTGCTAGTGAAGAATCTAATGCCTTAGGAGAAGCAGCTAACCAAATAAGTTTTACAAACTCCACTGATATTCCTACCAGCGATTCTGAGATTATTACTACTGCTGAACCAATCCAACTTAATAGTGAACTTCTTAACCCTCCTATTGGTGCTACAATAGAAAGAGCCAAGCCATCTTTTGATTTAATGCCTGCTAGTACTGCTGAGGTAATTGCCCAAGTAGAAGAAACACAACCCATCAGCCTAAGCAAAAACTAACTTGTTTAAGAAATAATTTTTTAAGGAATAATTAATGAGCACCACCCCTATTAGTGCGGATGAACAATATGACGATTCTAGCGAAGAAGGCGCGATGTCTTTTCTTGATCACCTAGATGAATTGCGTAGTCGTCTTTTTAAGGCTTCTATAGTCATTGCTTTATCATTTATTGTTTGTTTTATTTTTTCTGACCGCATTTATGCATTTTTAGATAAACCTGTTCGTGAAGCATTAGATAAAATTCAACAAGTGCAACTAGAACAAGGGGTAAACCCACCTAACGCAATAGAAAAGCTACCAGATGATGCCACTTTTGATTATGTTTTTAGTCAGGATGCTAATTTAGAAGGAATAATTATTCCTTCTGGTACTTCAGTTCCTGCAAAACTTAAAACTGATCCCAAAGGACAACGCTTTGTAGTCACTGCTAATAAAGTAGTTATAGGCAATAAATTTATTGATGAAGGATTTCAACTGCGTACTGATGCTATAAGAAACTATTCTAAGTCTAGTGTCACAGTCCATACTCTTCAAGGCGGGTTTAATCTCTATATAAAAGTAGCATTTTATGGAGCAATTGCTCTAAGTATTCCCGCACTGCTTTGGCAGCTATGGTCTTTTATCGCACCTGGTCTTTATGATCATGAGAAAAAATATGTTTGGCCTTTTGTTGGTATGGCGACATTCTTTTTCTTCTTAGGAGCAGCTTTTGCCTATTACATTGCCTTTCCTAGAGCGGTAGATTTTCTACTTAGTGTGTCGCAAAATTTTCAACCACTAATTGAAGTCAATGAATATTTTGACCTAATTATTACCATTATTTTAGGGTTAGGACTAGTTTTTCAAATACCTACAGTAGTTTACTTTTTGGCTCGTTTAGGTTTAATAACTCATACATTTATGCTTAGGTTTTGGCGACATTCAATTTTAGTTATTTTTATTATTGCTGCTGTACTTTCACCAACTACTGATATTCCTAACATGATGGTTTTTGCCGTCCCAATGATTGCACTTTATGTTTTTAGTATTGGCATAGCATGGCTTGTTGGTAAACCTCGTCCAACAGATGATGAGGCAGAAGCAGCATAAATTAGGATAATACTAGATTTAATATCTTGTTTATCTAGGGAAAATTAGATAAACTTTCACCCATATCATTTCTCAAAATAGCTCACATAATGCTTCCGAGCTAGGAGGTTATAAATTTATCTATGCTTAAAGGAAAATCTTTAGCTAAATCGCTTTCATTATTAATATTAGCCTTAATGATTTTTTGGCAATCTGTTCCTCCAATGTATGCGGGTCAAGAAGGTAATAAATCCCGTAAAAAGAGAGAACGCAAACAAGAAGATGCCAGCAAAGTTTATCAACGTTGGTTAGACAACGACGTCCTTTATATTATTACTTCAGAAGAAAGACAAGCATTTAAAAAACTACAAACCGACGAAGAACGCGAACAGTTCATTGAACAGTTCTGGCTAAGACGTGATCCAGATCCTGACACTCCAGAAAATGAATACCGCGAAGAATACTACCGCCGTATTGCTTATGCTAATGAGCATTATGCTTCTGGTATCCCTGGCTGGAAAACCGATCGTGGCCGTATTTACATAACTTTTGGCCCAGCAGATGAAGTAGAATCTCATCCAGCCGGTGGCCCATATGAGCGTCCATTCTATGAGGGCGGCGGCCAAACATCTACTTATCCTTTTGAAATCTGGTTTTATCGCTACTTGGATGGTGTAGGTAATGGGGTTGAGATAGAGTTTGTTGATCCTACTAGTACTGGTGAATATCGTATTGCTCGTAGCCCAGACGAAAAAGACGCTTTACTTCATGTCCCTAACGCAGGTCTAAATTTCTTTGAAGAAATTGGCTTGTCTAGAAAACAAGATCGTACGGCTTTTAGTCCTGGTAATCGCGATCGCTTACCTTATGGTCGTAGGGTTCAAGATAGCCCATTTGAAAAATTGCAGCTACTTGCTAACTTAAGTAAACCCCCTTCGGTTAAATTTAAAGACCTACAAGCAAGAACAAGCGAACCAACTATTCAATTTGATGTCCTACCTTTTGATATGAGAGTTCACTTCTTGCGTGTAAATGAATCTTCTGTAGTAAGCTCTTTTACTCTAAAGATAAATAATGCCGATGTTTCCTACAAAAATATTGGTGGAGTTTCTCAAGGTACATTAAATGTTCATGCCCGCATTACTGCTTTATCTGGTCGAAAAGCTGGACTTTTTGAAGATATAATAGAATCTCGTTGCCGAGAAGATGAACTCTCACAAGAAGTTAAGCGCAGTTCTGTTTATCAAAAAAATGTCATTCTTGAACCAGGACGTTACAAAGTTGATATTGTAGTTAAAGATGTTGTTAGCGGTCATACTGGTATTATTCATGAAGGGTTTGAAGTACCTAAATACACTAGCGATAAACTACAATCTAGTACTTTAGTTGTAGCAGATGTAGTTGAATCACTAAATGGTAGAGTTGCTGCTGGAGCATTTATTTTTGGGCCCAACAAAGTTCGCCCAAACGTTTCTCAAGAATTTAAGCAAGGTCAGCCCATTGGGGTTTATGTCCAAGCTTATAATGTCCAAATTGATCAAGCTGAGCTAAGACCCAAGATTACAGCCGAATATATCATCTCAAAAGATGGCAAAGAAGTAAGACGTATTAAAGAAGATGGTAAGGTTAAGACTGTAGATCTAGATGGCAATGGCCAACAAATCACTTTAGGGCGAATGATTCCTCTAAATGACTTAGCACCAGGAACCTATGAAGTGAAAGCCTGGATTAAAGACGAAGTTTCTGGTCAAGTAATTGAACCAAAAGGAAACTTTGTTATTGCTGAAACTAAGATTAAAAATTAAGATTTTAAGATTTTTCTGTTTTCCTGTTAAACCATAGAGATTAATAAATCTCTATGGTTTTCTGTTTGCTATTTACTTTTTGTGATCATCTTCTGTTTCTATTGGACTACCTGCTTCTACCCTAGCTTTATTTACTAATAAATGAGCTTCACGTGTTGGTACAGGAATACGATAACCTCCTATCGTACTTTTTATTACTTTCAGTGCGTCAACTAAATCTATTAAATGCCCAACAGAAATATAGACTGGTTTTACCTTATTTTTTGTTCTTAGTGCTACTCCTACTTGTTCACCTCTATCCATAAGAGGTACAGTGCTACCAGCATATGGTGGCAAATCATGAAATTTTCCAACCAAAATAGTTTTTGCACAACCTATAGTAGGTTTTTCTATAAGTAGCCCTATATGTGAGGCTAGCCCAAAACGACGTGGATGAGCAATACCTTGACCATCTAGAACAACGACATCTGGTTCTACATCTAATTTTTTCCAAGCCTCTAAGAGAGGTGGAGCCTCACGAAAGGAAAAGATCCCTGAGATATAAGGAAATTTAGCTTCTGCGATTATGGTTGATGAAGCAACAACTTCTAGAGTTTTTATGTCAATAACCACAAAACCTGCATAAACAATATTAGAAAATCTTTCAAAAGACATATCTGCGCCAGCAATATACCTAACTTTACTAGAAAGTTTTTGTGTCTTTACTTGATCCCGCAAACTTTTTTGGATCTCCACAGCCTCTTTTGGTGACACATCCCAACGATGTAGTTCTTTATATTCCATTCAACCTATAACTCCTAAAATATTTACTCTATAATTTTTAATTTAACTCCATAGCCAAACAAGAACATAACAAATAGTAAAGCAGAAACCTATGTTAAAAAACCTAAAAATCACGTTAGAAATGATTAAAATTGAGCATACTCTGTTTGCTCTACCTTTTGCTATCTTAGGCGCAGTGCTTGCAGCTAAAGGAATTCCCTCATTAGAAAAACTTTTTTGGATTAGTATGTGTATGGTAGGAGCAAGATCTGCAGCAATGGCCTTTAATCGACTTGTAGATCAAAGGTTTGATGCAGCCAACCCTCGTACTAAAACCCGTGCAATTCCAGCAGGATTACTTTCTAGTCGCTTTGTTTTGATATTTACTATTGTTTCTAGTGCACTATTTTTGTTTTCCTCGGCACAACTTAACCAATTGACCTTAATTCTTTCCCCTATTGCCCTTGGTTCAGTGCTTTTCTATTCCTATACAAAAAGATTTACCTCATTTTCTCATTTGGTGCTAGGTTGGTGTTTAGCAATTGCTCCTACAGGAGCTTGGATTGCGATAACAGGAGAGTTTCATACTATTCCAATCTTGCTTTCTGCCATAGTAATGTTATGGACATCAGGTTTTGATATTGTTTATGCATGTCAGGATTATGAATTTGATAAAGAGTCTAAACTCTACTCAATTCCACAAAAGCTTGGAATTGAGCGTTCGCTTTGGGTAGCACGCCTTTTTCACTTAACAATGTTTGTGCTTCTAGTAGTCTTTTTCTTTGTAGCAAACCTAAAATGGGTAGGGGCAATAGGGGTTCTACTCTCAGCAATTCTTTTAGTTCGTCAACATAGCTTGGTTTCAGCCCAAGATTTATCTCGTTTGGATGCAGCATTTTTCACCACCAATGCAACCTTGAGTATTATTTTGTTAGTGACAGTAGGGATAGACGTAATGTTATATTAACTTTATATGTAATGATTCTTAATAAGTTAATACAGATGGACAGGCATGAGCAGAATATACTTAATAAATAGCCCCTAGAATAATCTAAGGGCTATTACAATATTTTTAGATAATAGCAAAGTCATAGCGTTCTTGATGCACAGAAATATCGCCACGTAAGGTCACACTACATCCTAAGTAAGCTTCTATTTCACTAAAAACTTTCTTTTCATCGCCCCTTAAAGAGTTAGCGACTTCAGGATTAACACGTAAGATTACTTCTGAGGCAGGTTGTAAATCTGTTTCAGCAGCAAACCGGCGTGCTTCTGCTAGTATCTCATAGCAAATAGTTTGTGGTGATTTAACTAAGCCGCTACCTTCACAATTTGGGCAAGGGCTGCAAAGAGTGCGCTCTAAACTCTGTCGTACTCGCTTACGAGTTATTGCTACTAAACCAAAGTCATTAAATTGAAGAACTTTTGAAGGTGAGCGATCTGTTCTTAGCTCTTGTTCTAAGACCTGCATTACCTTCATGCGATTTCTACGTTCTTCCATATCAATTAGGTCTAATACAATAATACCACCTAAATCACGTAATCGAATTTGACGAACAATTTCCTTAGCTGCTTCTATGTTTATTTTGGTAATAGTGTCTTCTAATCGATTAGACCGACCAACATATTTACCTGTATTTACATCAATGGCAACCAAAGCTTCTGTTTGATTAATTACAATATATCCCCCAGAAGGTAGCCAAACTCTAGGTTTTAATGCCTTATCTATTTCGGCTTGAATACCATATTCTTCAAAAATAGGTTTCTTCCAAGTATAAAGCTTAACTTTTTTTACTAGTTTAGGTTGGAAACGACTAACGAAATCTACTACTTTAGTATATTCTTCCTCATTATCAACACGAATAGCAACAATATCACTGGTAAGTTGATCTCGCAAAGTACGTTGAATTAAATCTAGTTCACTAGAAATTAAGGCAGGTGCTTTTAATTTTTCTGATTTCCTTCTAATATCTTGCCAAGTGCGAACAAGATACATCATATCATCATGTAACTCTTCCTCTGTATGCCCTTCGCAAGCAGTACGAACAATAAAACCTCCTGGTGGTTTCTCTCTATCTCTTAGAGCCAACATGGTTTTCTTTAAGCGTAAACGCTCTGCATCGGAGCCTATTTTTCGCGATACCCCAATATGATGAACTGTAGGCATATAAACAAGATATCGCCCTGGTAAAGCAATATGAGAGGTAATTCTAGCACCTTTTAATGCAATTGGTTCTTTAGCAATCTGTACTAGTATTTCTTGTCCTTCACGTAACAATTCAGTGATTGCTGGCGGATAATATCGTCCAGCATTTGAAGGCTCTCTAGGCTCTCTAGCCTCTCTAGGCTCTCTAGGCTCTCTAGCCTCCCTAGGGTCTCTAACCTCTCTTACTGGTAGATCTGGTTTTTCAGCATTTGCCGCAGGCTCGCTACTAGTATTAACTGGTGGTCGAGACGGTGGTGGCCCACCTCTTCTGCGACGACGGTTGTTGCGACGAGGTGAAAAATGAGGTCTTTGCTCCGAAGGTTTTACACCTGGTTTGCCTTGGCCTTGCCAATCACGGTCATCTCTTTCGCCACCGTCTCTAGCAAGATCATCTGACAATTGATTATCCGACTCGGAACTACTTTCTTGCTCTAATTGAGGGCTATCTGTTTTTACTGACAAGTTATTTTCTTGTTCTTGGGCTAAGGTCACTTCATCAACAATTCTTTCTAAACCGGGATCAGCCTGGAAATGAGGCTGAAGTGAGCCTACTAGTACTTCTGGCTCATCAACCTTTTCGACTGGAAGAATAGGGTTCTCCTCTTCTTCCCTAAGTTGCTGAATAATCTTGTGTTGTATGATAGCTTCCTTAAGTAATTCACCTATTTCTGGATTTTCATCATCAACAATCCGTTCATACTGTACTTCGATAGCAACAGTTTCAGCTTCTTCTACAACCTCTTCTACTGCTTTCTTGCCGCGTTTCCGAGCTGGAGACAGGGCTGGAGCTTTCTTTTTAGCTGGTTCTTTGCGAGCATTACGCCGTCGTTTGGTTTGTGGTATCTCCTCTTCTAAAACCACATTAGCAACTTCTGAGACAGGAGCTTCATTTGGGATAATCTCCTCAACTATTGTAGCTTCACAAACTACTTCTATAGAATCTGTCGCCTCAGGGGTTTCAGCTATTTCTTCAGTAGCACCACCTGTTATTTGGCTATCAACAATAGCTTCAATTACTTCTTCAGGTTCATCAATAATTCTAATAAAATCATGAGATGGTGGGGGAATAATTACTTGAGGAGGAAGAGGCACTACCACTTCTTCTGGTTGGGTAATTACTGCTACTTCTAAAGTTTCTGTAGTGTCTTCAAAAGATGTTTCTTGAGCCGATTCATCTATATTATCTATTTCTAATGCGTTTTCTGGTGCTATTTTTGTATCAATATCATCAGTTACACTTTCTTCAGAAAAAGAGTTAATATCATTTGTTTGATTGTATGGCTCATCAACAATTTGCAAACTTGTTACATTATCCTCTAAAGGAATAATGGACATATCCTCGTCTTCTTCAACTTCTTTAACTTCTTCTAAATGTTCTCTAATTTCTTCAATAGGAGTGGCTAAAAATTTAGCTGGTGCAACAACAGCAGCAATATCAGTAGGTTGCGAAACAACAACAACAGGTGGTTCTGTAACATAATTGACCTTAGGAGCAGGTTCTATAGACTCTTTAGACTCATCAACAGGGTCTAAGTCGTCAAAGCCTTCTTCTTCAAGAAAATCTGAAACATAGAGAAAGGCATCTCTATCTAGCCCGATATCAACAAAAGCTGACTGCATACCGGGTAAAACTTTCATAACACGACCTTTATAAAGACTTCCTGCTAGCCCTTGTGTCTCGTCCTCTCGCTCCACAAAATACTCAGTAATTATACCATCTTCAATGATGGCGATCTTTTTTTCATGGGCACTAGAACTAATTATCATCTCTTTTGCCATTTAGTAATCCCTCTTTTCTAGATGTTGCAGGTACAGTAGCAATTACAGCCAAGAAAAAATCATTAGTTTAATAGGGTAGTTAAGGTTTTATAAAGTCTTACAAGATATCTTAATAAATATTTTTACCTTATTGCAAAACCAGGAACTACCAAAACTAAAAATTTTAGATACTAACTTCATTAGCCTTTAACAGGGAATATTCTTGTCCATTAATTTCTGAATAAAGGCGGCTGCGTCGCGCACGACTTTGCAATGTAGCCTGATCAGTCTGATCAATTCCATAAATTGCGGTTGCGATCTCCACAGGTTTAGCACCACCTTGATTACTTATTTCTAGTACCATTACCAGGAAATCACCTTTTTCTGTTTGTTCAAAACGAACCGATTTAACAAATTTGCGAACATCAACATTTTGCGAGCGGTTTTTGCGGGTACGAGATATAACAAATTGTTCGCTTAAAAGTAGATCGGAAATTAATTTTTCATGCAAAGCACTAATTGAGAGCGATTTAAACTCTGGTTGTTGTTCTATCCGCTCTATTAGTGCTTTTTGAATTTCTGGTGCTGCGGTATTAACTCTATACTCAGCACAATTAATAAGCTTTGCTAGTGAAGCGGCTGTTTCCTCTAGTCCCATAAGAGCAGTAAACTTTAATCCTTCTGGCATAACTCGATTAATTTTTTCTAAAAAATCTGTTGGGGCTAAAACTTCTGGGGAAATAAAATCCAGTACTTCCGCCTCACCAATCATTCCAACACCTAAGGCTGGCCCATAAGACATTAAAGGCATTGGATGAAAACCTTGGCTATAAGACAGTTGAATACCTGCACGCTTAAAGCCTCGTGGCAAAGCTTTAGCTAAGTCTAAATGGGATAAATACTGTACTGGCTCTAACTTTGTATAAAAAGTACGATAGCGGTACTGTTTTTCTAGTTGAGCTTTAGCTCGGTTTAACTTTAATTGATGCAGTCTTGGTGGGGAATTAACAGGAACATCACTACGTACAACCTCTAGCAAAGACTGATCAAATTCCATCTCTTGTGCATCATTTGTATCACCAGCAACTTGCTTAACTGTTCTATATTCTTTGTTAAGTTCTTTTGCCTTGATCAGATCCTTACGCATTGCTGATAGATCGCAAGCCAAACCACAATTAAAACAAAGCAGAGGCTTACGTTCTATTTGCTCAAATTCTTCAAAAGATGGTGGTATGGCAGTAGGGCGGCCTTCAATTATGCGAATAGGAAAACCACAAGGAGGTGCAATTTTTGCATTTACTCCTTTTTCATATTCAATAGCTAAGAATTTTTTCTCTACCAAAGAATCTATATGATCCCAAGGCAATTGAACAAAACTACCATCACTAGCCCTAACAGGTAACTCTCCTAGAGTTTCTCTAGGATCAACTCCCTCAGCCTCAAAAGCCTTCATCCAAAGATCGTAATTAAAATGTTCATCCCAGCCATCAAACCTTGCCCCCATACGCCAAGCACGCTCAATAACGCGACCAATACGTCTATCTCCTCTTGCCATAATACATTCTAATTGCGAGAGTTTAGCATTATGTGTTTTGAAGTTAAGGCGGTAACGATGACAAGCTTCCCTAAGTAATTCCTGTTTAATGTATAGTTCTTCTAATGAGTCCATACGGCACCATTGGAAAGGAGTTTGTGTTTTAGGAACAAAACATGAAGCAGAAACAGTCACTTTAACATTTACGCCCATACTCTTGCCAAGCTGTTTAACTTTGTTACCTAGCTCAGCAATTCCACGTACATCTTCTTCGGTTTCTGTTGGAAGCCCAATCATAAAATAGAGTTTGATTTGACTCCAACCATAAGAAAATGCTATCCGACAGCTACGCAAGACATCTTCTTCAGTAACATTTTTATTTATTACATCTCGCATCCTTTGTGTACCAGCTTCTGGAGCAATGGTAAAACCTGTATTACGTACTTTAGCGATTTCGTTTGAGAGATCTTCTGTAATACCAGAAGCACGCAAAGAGGATACTGATAAAGAAACTCGTTGAGGATCTAAAGTTTTGTTTAACTCTTTAAGTACTGGTGTTAAACAAGTGTAGTCAGCCGTAGATAAAGAGGTTAAGCTAGCTTCATTATAGCCGCCATCGCGTAGTCCTCCAGTAATAGTCTCAACGATAGATTCTGGAGTACGTTCACGTACTGGACGATAAATGGTACCTGCTTGACAAAAACGACAACCATCAACACAACCACGAGCAATCTCTACTGCAATTCGATCATGAACTACATCAGTAAAAGGTACTGGAGAATTACTAGGAAATGGATATTTATTTATTTCTTCAACATAGCGACGTATTACAGGAAAGGGCATTTGGATATCCGCTTTAGGTTGAATTACTTGTAAACCATAATAAGGAGAATTGACTGACTCACAAAGTGTTGGAGCATAAACACCTTTTACTTCAGCTAGTTTTGCAATTAACTCTTTTCGAGAAAGATTTTGTTCTTTTAGTTTTGTATAAGAGTCAATAAATTCAACTAATAATTCTTCCCCTTCACCAATCAATAAAAAATCAAAAAAATCTGCTATTGGCTCAGGGCTAAAAACACAAGGGCCTCCTCCAATAACCAAAGGATCTTGCTGTGTTCTGTCCTCGACGCGCAAAGGGATCTTACCTAGCTCTAACATAGTAAGGATATTTGTGTAGGTCATCTCATACTGCAAAGAAAAGCCTACAATATCAAACTCATTTAGTGGGGTAAAACTTTCAATGGAAGCTAGTGGAAGGTTAGCAGACTTTAACGCACGCTCCATGTCTAACCAAGGGGTGTAAACACGTTCTGCATAAACTTCTGATTTTTGATTAAGTAGTGAATATAAAATTTTAAGCCCTAAGTGAGACATCCCGATCTCGTAAGTATCGGGAAAACAAAGAGCTATATGGGTTTTAATCTGTTCTTTATTTTTTATGGTAGCATTCCATTCACCACCAACATAACGAACAGGTTTTTCTACGGTTGGTAAAATCTGATCTAAAGTTGCTCGATAAGAAGAAATATCATCCATTTTGGGGACCTTTCAAACCGAAGTACCCAAAATTGAACAGGTCTTTTGCCTAAACTTACACTTATGTTTAGAGCCTTAAAATTTTAAAAGCTCTAAAACGTTTTTGTGGTAGGCCCCTTTTGGCCAATTAAGTTGGGGATTGCCAATTAATTTTTGCGCAAAACAGCAAGTTTACGTAAATCAATCTAATTTTATGTAAACAGGTCGCGCTGGGTAAACCTGTAAAACTTTGAATTTCAGTCAAATAAACATATCAGCGCTAAAAGCTTTAAGCTGACTCTTATCACTGGAAAAATAGATTCTTAATTAGCAAAACGTCGTAAGTTTATATTAATCACTAAGCCAATTAGAATCATCATACTTAAAACAGAAGAGCCACCATAGCTCATTAACGGAAGAGTGATTCCTATGATAGGCAAAAGCCCTATAACCATTCCAATATTGATAATCACATGAAAGAAAACTAGACCTGCAAACCCTAATATCACTAACATGCCAAACCGATCTCTTGCACGTTCAGCAATTCCAATAGAGCGGGTAATTATGAACAAATATAACAGAAGTACAGAAATACTTCCAACAAATCCCATCTCTTCTGCTAAAACAGATGCAATAAAATCTGTATGATGTTCTGGCAAAAACCCAAGTCTACTCTGAGTGCCTTTAGTGACGCCTGTTCCAGTTACTCCTCCAGATCCTACAGCAATAAGAGATTGAAAGGTTTGATAACCATATTCACGACGAAAGTCTGCTTGCTCAAAAAGTTCTGGGTTAATAACTGCTTCTATTCTCATTATTTGATAAGATTTTAACACATGTGGTTTTAAGACTTGAAAATATGCTACTGGTGTTACTATGATTGCTGTCACAGTAGCAACAATTATTAATTTTAAGTTAAACCCGCTCATAAAAAGTAACAGGACTAATACAGGAATAAAGGTTAAGGCTGAGCCTGTATCAGGTTGCAGCATAATTAGCCCCATAGGAAGTGCTGTAATCGCACAAGCTACTAAAACATCTTTCCAAGGCAAATTCCCTTTGCGTAAAGGAGAAAGATATTTGGCTAAGGTTAAAATTACTGCGATCTTTGCTAGTTCTGAGGGTTGTAAGGACATTGGGCCAAAATTAATCCAGTTTCTTTGTCCTTTTACTTCATGGCCAAAAATCAAAACAGCAACTAATAAAAGCAATGAACCCCCATAAATATATGGGATAAAATTGTAAATTTTTCGGTAATCTACAAAAATCACAACAGTAAACGCTACTAATCCTACTAAAAGAGCAATAAGCTGTTTAACCCAAAAATCTTTATAAATAATTCCTGTAGAAGGGCTTGAGCTATAAATCTCAATTGTGCCCAAAGTAACTAGTGATAATGCTGCTAATAGAAGTAACCCATCAAAATCACGCCAACGTAAAGTTTCTTTTAAGATAATGCCTGCCATATTATCTTCCCCCTTCTAAACTTACTTGAGTGGGTACAATTTGAGGTTTACTTTTTACAGTTATGTTATTTGGTTGAAGTAAGGCTGCTGGCTTTACTATAGGCTTAGTAGTATTAGGTTTAGTTGGTTTATCAGTTGTAGGCTTACTAGTTTGATTAGATAAACTTGGCTTTGCTGCTGTACTAACAGGCTTTGTCTTTTGAGCAGAAACAGCCATGCTAGAAAGAGTATTATTTGTTGCGGTATTTGCAATAGAAGTGTTTGGCTGCTTGTTAGTAACACCTTGTGCCAGTTCTTCTTTAGGTAACCCTTTTTTCTTACGTAGATACTCTTCAAAACAAGCTTTGATAATTGGGGCTGATTCAGTACCACCATGACCAGCATGTTCAACTAAAGCAACTCCACCTATTTCAGGAGATTCTTTAGGAGCATAGCCAACAAACCACGCATGTTCTTTTTGATCACCTGTAGCACCTGATTGAATACCTACTACTTGAGCAGTACCTGTTTTTCCACAAACATCAAAGCCAGCAATAGCAGCCCTGCGACCAGTTCCAGAACCATTTACTACTCGCCACATTCCTTCAGAAAGAATTTTTGCAGTCTCTTGACTAAATCCTGCTTCACGAAGTTTTGGTTGATAACTAATAGCAGCACTTTCCTCAGTAGCTTTCGCTTCTTTGAAAACATGAGGAGTATAATATTTGCCACCATTTCCTATACCAGTTACTGCATGCATAATTTGAAGCGGTGTAGTAGCAACACCAGACTGTCCAATTGAAGCATAAACCATATCTGCTTCTTTCCATTTAGGGTCTTTTGGATATTCTTTACGCTTCCACTGTCGACTAGGTACAATACCTTTGATTTCATTTGGTAAATCTATGCCTGTCTTTATTCCTGTACCTAGTAAAGCTTGCCATTTTTCTAAATTCTCTATACCAAGTTTAATTCCTTCACGATAAAAATAACCATCACAAGAAACTTCTACGGCACGTCTTATATCTACCCCACCATGTGAATTATGACAATGAACAAAGCGATCCCCTGTTGAAATACCTCCACCACAAAGCAAAATCTGTTTATCTGTAACTACTTTTTCTTCTAGTCCTGCTACTGCCATAAGAATCTTCCAAGTGGAGCCTGGAGGATAACGATCTTGAATAGCACGATTACGTAATGGGCGTTTAGGGTGATTTACTAGGCGATTAAAATCGGCAGATTTTATTCCCGCAGCAAAAAGGTTTGGATCATAGGAAGGGTGAGAAACTAGAGCTAAAATCCCACCATCTCTAGGGTCATTGATTACTACCGTTCCATAAAAACCACTCTCACTAAGCTTTTCTTCAGCTATCATTTGAATATCTAAATCTATAGTAGTGATAATGTCTTGCCCTGGAACAGGAGGAATTTCTTCTAATTGTTGTAAGACTCGTCCTCTACTATCTACTAGTATTCGTCGATAGCCTTCTTTTCCCATCAAAATTTTATTGTAGGATTGTTCTATTCCTGCCTGTCCAATTATATCCCCAGAGCGGCAATACTCAGAATAATCAGGATCTCTAAGCTGCTCTTCTCCTATTTCCCCTACATAACCAACTACATGAGCTAAAACTTCTCCTAAAGGATAGCGTCGTTGTGGCTGAAGTTCTATTTTTAATTCTGGATGTTCAAATTCATGAGCTTCAACCCAGGCACGATCTTTACTATTAGCATTAGTTTTAATAACTATAGGGCGGGTTTTTGCTCCAGGAGCATTAATCATTTTAATCAGTGTATTTCTATCTAAACCAACCCGACTAATTAGCATATTTAAGGTATCTTCAGCATTAGTCATATCTTCTTGGTAAAGCATCATGCTGTAAGTAGGTGTGCTATCAACAAGAACATGGCCTTCACGGTCTAAAATTGTGCCTCGTGGAGCAGGGATAGGAATTTCGCGAATACGGTTCATTTCTGCAGCCTTAACATAATGCTCATGGCTTACTACTTGTAAATACCAGAAACGCACGCCTAAAATCACAAAAAAGAGTAAAACAAAATATTTAAAGAAAAGAATCCGTCCTCGAGGTTTGAAAAGCTGTTGTGTTGGATCGTCAAAAACCTTTTTTTTTGACATAAAATATTTTTATCACTCCATTGCCTAACAAATATATTTAGTTAAGTTACTAAAAAGAGGCTTTGTTACCAACTACCTGCCCTAGTAGAAGCAGAATAGGAATCTTGTACAAAAATACGATCAAAAATAGGAAAAAGAAAAAAACCTATAATAAGGTTACCTGCTGCTTGCCAAGCTGTCAGTTTTACAATTTCTCTTAAGTTTAGACCTTCTGGTAGAGAGTTAAAAACATAATGTAGCCCAATAAATAAAGCTACATTTATAATAGAAGCTATTACTATGATGATAAGTCTAGTTAACTTGTTGTCGATAGCAAAACGAACATTAAAAGTAGCAACAGTAAAACCAATCAGTGTTTTAGTAAAACTGCTAGCCCCCAATAAACCAACGCCTGAAAGAAGATCATAAGCATATCCTGCTACAGCCCCTACTATTGTTCCTTGCATAGGATTACGCTTAAGTGACAAATAAACTACTAAGATAAGAGTAAGGTCTAGTCTTTGAAATTCCCAGACATAATTAGACAACAAGCCTTGTAAGCCAACAAAGAAAATAATTGCTATTACTATCTTAACAATTTGCACGTTTTTAGAACTCTAAAAGGTTCTTACCTTTTTATTTAATAGTTTCATCAATTTGGAGATCTTGTTCGGAAAGCTCCAAAACTAAAACCTGCTCCAGCCCATCTAGTCCTGCGGCTGGCCGAACAACAATACGATGGCTCTTAGCACCACTGCCAAGCCCTACTTCTTGGACATAGCCAACTAGTAATCCTTTTGGATAAATACCATCTAACCCTGTAGTAATAATCGCTTCACCTTCTTTAACAGGTTCTAACCCAGAAACATTGCGCATTTCACAAAAAACTTTCCCAACCCCTTTTACCTCACCATAAGCACGAGATTCTGAGAGTTGACCACCAACACCTGCGTAATTATCTGTTAGTAACTGAACCTGTGCAGCAAGAGGCCCAAGCCCAACTACCCGACCAACAATACCCGCAGGGGTAATAACAGGTTGATGTAACTTTATGCCTGCTAAACGTCCTTTATCAATAATTATTTTATTAAAAAATTCATTTCCAGAACGAGCAATTACTTTCGCTGAAACAGATTTATAGGGCAAAGATTCTTGTAAGTCTAAAACATTAGCTGCACGACGATTAGTAGCTAATTCTTCCTTTACCTTAAATAAGTCTTGGCGTAATTGATCGTTTTCTGCTCGCAGCTTTATGCTTTCTTCTTTTGCGCCTCTTAAGTCTATATACCCCCCCCAAATACCTGAAAAAATAGAGCCTACTCCACCACCTGCTTTTTGGATTGGATAGACAGCCGTTAGAACCCAACTTAACAGTAAGTTCGGCCTTCCATCTTTGGTACGACCATACCAAGACATAGATAGCAATTGTACTATCAAAAAAACTACTAGCACTATAGGTGCGCGATTTTTGCCAGATTCTACAACAGACATAACTTAAAACTATGTAGTAAAACCAAGATTAAAAACTATTAGTTATTCTAGGAATAACTAATACTGAAGTTTGGACAAATTTCGTCATAAAGTAGCCGAATCAAATAAAGATTTG
>CAZHXL010000006.1:0-1767 GCA_964536575.1 uncultured Clostridia bacterium
GCGTTGCTGGTGCTACAGGCGCGACAGGTGCAACTGGTGCTGGCGTTGCTGGTGCTACAGGCGCGACAGGTGCAACTGGTGCTGGCGTTGCTGGTGCAACTGGTGCAACGGGTCCAACAGGTGCGAATGGTAGTGCTGGCGCAACTGGTGCAACTGGCCCTACTGGTGCAACTGGATTTGTAACCTTACCCTTTAACGAAAGCTTTAGTACAGCAGGTCAAGTATTCACTATAAATAACACAGGTACTGGTGCTGGTATTGTTGGTACCGGTGGTATTGGTGTTGCTGGCTTTGGCACTAATGGTGGTGCTGGTGTTAATGGTGCTGGTGCTGGTGCTGGTGCTGGTGTTAATGGCACTGGTGGTGATAATGGGGGTACTGGTGTTTTTGGTCAAGGTGGTACTAGTGGTGGTGATGGTGTTATTGGTAGAGCTGGTGGTACTGGTAATAGTAGTGGTGTTAATGGTTCTGGTGGTGATGGTAGCGGAGTTGGTGTTTTTGGTAGAGGTGGTAGCACTAATGGTACTGGTGTTACTGGTATTGGCGGGTCTAATAATGGCATTGGTGTATTTGGTCTGGGTGGTAGTCCCAATGGTAATGGTGTAACAGGTAATGCTACGGGAACAGGAATAGGTATTACTGGTGCTGCTAGTGGGACTGCTGGCAGTCTAGCAGGAAAGTTTTTTGGAGATGTTAATATAACAGGGAGTTTGTCCAAAAGTTCTGGTACATTTAAGATAGACCATCCGCTTGATCCAGAAAATAAATTCCTCTACCACTCATTTGTTGAATCTCCTGATATGATGAATGTCTATAATGGTAATGTAACTTTAGATGCTAATGGATACACTGTTATAACACTTCCCCAATACTTTGAAGTTCTAAACAAGGATTTTCGCTATCAATTAACTCCTATTGGTAATCCTGGAAAGAGAGTCCTTTATATTGCCCAAGAAATAACCAACAACCAGTTTGCAATAGGTGGTGGCAAGCCTGGAATGAAAGTATCTTGGCAAGTAACAGGAGTACGCAGAGATCCATATGCAGAAATACATCGCGTGCAAGTAGAAGTAGAAAAGAATGACAATGAAAAAGGTATGTATCTTCATCCAGAGGAATATGGTCAACCAAAAGAAAAAGGGATTAATAAATAGTTCTGGTTGTAAGTAGGGGCGAACCTATGTGTTCGCCCTCTTTGATTTTTTAACCAAAGCGTGATTATTGTGATTAAAAGTAGTCAAGGCGCCACCCATGTATTTGACTTTTTTACAACACGACCTTCTAAAACAACAACTTAGGTAGAGAATAGTTAATCGCTATTGGGAAAACTATCAGTCGCTAGTAAAATCTACGAATCAATCAAAAACAAGTAACAAATAAAGGAGATATGCTTAATGGTAAGAACCTTATCAACAATGTTAGATCTAGGAACACAAGCCCCTGATTTTAATTTAGCTGATGTAGTAACAGGTAAGCCAATTTCTTTAGCGACATTTGCAGAAAAAAAAGCATTATTAGTAATGTTTATTTGTCGTCATTGTCCATATGTAAAGCATGTACAAAATGAAATAGCCAAACTAGCTAAAGATTATCAAAGTTCTGTTCTTGGTATTGTGGCAATTAGCTCTAATGATGCTGAAAGCTATCCAGACGATTCACCACAAAACCTCAAGGAGATGGCTGTAGAATTAGGTTTTGATTTTCCCTATTGCTATGATGGGGATCAAGCGGTAGCTAAAGCTTATGCTGCTGCTTGCACACCAGATT
>CAZHXL010000006.1:1777-4269 GCA_964536575.1 uncultured Clostridia bacterium
GAACTAGTTTATCGTGGCCAACTTGATGATAGTCGACCAAAGAGCGACATTCCTATTACTGGTAAGGATTTACGCGCTGCCATTGAAGCAGCCTTAAATGGTAAAGAAGTGGATAAAAATCAACGTGCTAGCCTTGGTTGCAATATAAAATGGAAACTAGGAAATGAACCAACTTACTTTAACCCACAATAAGCAAAATATAAGAGACATTATCGGGATAAGGAAAATATAAAACATCATTGTCCAACTGTAGGGGCGAACTGTTCGCCCCTACAGTTATTTTGTTTGTTGGATGGCTTTAGATACCATTGCGGTTAGGTCTTTACTGGTAATAGGTTTTGCTAGAATCAAATCTACACCGCTTTCTTTAGCAAGTTTAACATCTGCTTGATTAGCCCAGCCTGTTAGTAAAGCTACAGGAGTACTAGATTTAATAGCTTTAATACGTGCTACTACTTCCCATCCTGCTAACCCAGGCATACCTAGGTCTGTTATTACTAAGTCAAAATTTTCTTGACGGAACTTTTCTATTCCTTCTTCGCCAGAGCTTGCTGCTACTACATGATGGCCTACATCTTCTAGAATTTCTTGTATTGCACCGCGTACAAAGTCTTCATCATCAATGATTAAAATATTTGCTGAGGTAACAGGTTTTACCTCTACAGGGATACTAGGGAATGTTGGTAAAGATACAGGCAATTTTACTGTAAAAGCTGAGCCTTTATCCTCTGTTGTTTCTACTAAGATTTCTCCACCATGTCGATTGATAATGCCATAACAGACAGATAAACCTAACCCACTATTAGATAAGCCTTTAGTAGTAAAGAATGGGTCAAAAATACGTTGGCGTATTTCCTCTGACATCCCTACACCAGTATCACTCATCACAATATATAAATATCCTTGATTAGCCCAAGTACGGCAAGTAATAGAACCATCTTTAGTTATTGCATCAACAGCATTAAAAATAATATTTGCTAAAGCTTCTCGTAGCTCAGAAATATTTCCTTGAATTTGTGGAACCTCTCCATAGCTAGTTTCAATACGAATAGAAATTCCCCTAGATTGTGCAGAATCTTTCCAACGATGTCTAGTTAGTAACAAAACTTGGTCGATTAGCTTATTAAGGTTAACCGTTTCTAAGCGAGTATCTTTACGTAGTTTGGTAAATTCTTGGAGTAGGCGCACAGTTTCTGCTCCATCACGTCCAGCTTTTTCAATCACCTTTAACCTACGAATCAAAGTTTCATCTTTTGCATCACGTAAGGAAAGCTCTGTATAACCAATAATTGCTGCTAATAAATTGTTAAAATCATGAGCAATTCCTCCAACCATTCCACCTAATGCCCTGAGTTTTTCTACTTGGATTAAATGCTGTTCATTTTCCTTGCGTACTGTAATATCACGAACAATACATTGGCAAAATGTTCCCATACTCGTAGTTATTACGGTGTTTGCTGATTCTATAGGGATAGATAATCCATCTTTACGACGCATTTTTATTTCTTCTGTAAAGTTTTTAATAGAGAACATTGCTTCAAATTTTCTTTCTGCTTCATCCCTATCCATTTCTGCAAGCAGATCAGCAAAGCGCATAGATAAAAGTATATCTTTGCTATAACCAAAAATCTGTGAAGCACGCTCATTTACTTCTACACATTTTCCAGAAATATCAAAAAGTAGGATTGCATCAGAGGCGTTTTCTACTAAAGTGCGGTATTTTTGTTCAGAGGCACTTACTTGATTATATAGAGTACTAATGCGTAGTCCGGCACGAATACGAGCTAGTAATTCCTTACTATTAATTGGTTTAGCAATATAATCATCCGCGCCAATATCTAATCCAGTGACGCGATCATCTATAGAATCTCTTGCGGTTAGAATGATGAAATAAACATGGCCAAACTCTGAAGTAGTTTTAACTTTTTCACAAAGTTCATAACCATTTAATCCAGGCATCATTAAATCAGAAACAATCAAATCAGGGCGAAACTCATTAATAATTTCCCAACCTTTTAGACCATCTTCTGCTGCTAGTACATCACAGTCCAAAGATTGTAATCTTCTAAGTAACACTGCCCGAAATTGTGCATCATCCTCAACCAATACTACTCTAGGACGCTTAGACATAAAATTTGTTATTGATACATTATAGGAAGGATATAACGTCTTTTGGCAACAGAGTTTACCTTTAGATTAGCTAGTTTGCAATAAAAGTTTGTCAAGTTAATCGGGTAATTCTAGGATCTTATAGTAGAGAATAATGAAAAGTACAAAGTCAAAAACCCTACCAGAATTAGCCTAGGTAGGGTTTAATAGCAAAATCTGTTAGAGTAATTGTGAAGTTTTCTTTTTTGACTTTATCAATAAAAGTAACAATAGTTTCACTTGCTACTGCTACTGCTAACATTACTAAGTTTCGTGCTAGGGGGTAATCACAAATGTCATCTTGAGCAGCAGAAGGCACTTTATAATGTTCATTCCAAATAACT
>CAZHXL010000006.1:4279-17753 GCA_964536575.1 uncultured Clostridia bacterium
CCAACATGCAAACAAGCTAAACTGTTTGATTGACAAAATTCTTTTACTATCTGCCTAGATTTACTGTTGTCAAAAACATCTATTACTAGTTTACTGTCAGCTAAAAGTTTTCCTACATTATTTATGGTTAATTCCTCTGTCCGTCCATCTACTTTAGTTGCTAATGCACGGTAGAGGTTATTAGCTACAATCTTGGCTTTTTGAGCACCAATATCAGTTCGAAAATAAGGTTGAGTAGAAAGATTACGCTCCTCAATACGATCACGATCAATTACTTTAAGCTTGGCAAATCCTGTTCTAGCTAGCGTTTCACATAGGTTTGCTCCTAATGCTCCAGCACCACAAATAGTAATAGGGAAGTCATGGAGTTTGCTCATTGTTGCTTGACTACGCTCAAGTTGTTCATGAAAAAATTGTGCGGAAGTCATAAGGTTTTACCTCTTGTTTATTTTAGCTATCACGCTAGTTATCACGTTGCTCAATTACTTTTACTAGAGACTGTAAATCAAAGTTACGATCATAGCCGCTTAAGCAAATTCCAGAGCTAATAACGGTTAAATCATGTTTAGAAATAGCAGAAGTGTGACGCTGATCATCGCTAGTAAACCAATCTACTACCCAAAATCTGCCCTGATCACGAAACTGATGCAACCTAGCATTACCACCTACTCTTAAAGCTTCCTTAAGCCGGGTTTCATCACAATTTTGGAGTAGCTTGATTTTTTGCTCTCGTTCTTTTTTCTCTTTATCTTCAATCAAGCTATAAGTTGTACGCATTTCAGGAGTAAGGTTTGCAAAACGTAGATCCTTTGCAGGTACTTTCTTACGCAAAACTGTGCGTAGTTCTTCAGCAATAATAGGATCAGCACTAGGATCAACATCTTCAAACCACCAAGCCCCACCATCATAGCGAACTACTACCTGTTCCATTTCAGTAGCTTCTGTTGCTAGATGAATAGCTACAGGTTTTACTAGTCCTAATCTTTGACGCATATCAGCTTCATTAACTGGATATGCTAGCCAAGTTTGTGATTCTAGCTTGTAGGCTAAACGAAAACGAAAAGCCTTAAATAGTTTTAGATATTCGCTTACCATTGGAAGACTAGCTTCTTCAACTACTTTAGCCATTTTTTCATTTATTGGTTGAAAAATAGCCCAACCAACAAAGTCTTTAGGTTGAGGGTCAAATTTATAAACCAAGTGGGATACTTTGGTCTGTACTCTACCCCCTAAAACACAAGGAGCAAGAAATTGTGTACTCATCAATTCTTGCTCCTGACTGCTCAGTTGCATTATTAACTGATTTATATTCATCGTTTTGTCCAAGAGAAAAAGGTGTTTACTAGCGAAGTAAGCAAGAATACTGGCTCAAGATGATCTACTGCTGGTTCTGGTTTTCTAACTATTTTTTGCTTTTTTTCTAAAAAGCCACGTCTACCTAAACGTGCTAGTGCTGCAACACATTGCAATCTAGAACAAGCAAGCCTGTCAGATAATTCTTGAGTGTTTATTTCAGGCTGTTTTGTTATTACGTCTAACACTAGCCCATCAAACAAAATATTTTGGAATTCACTGTCTAACACAGTATTAATTTGTTTTAACACATCATCAGCATTTTTAGATTGGTTACACTGACCGCCAGTTCCATTAGCCACTTCTGCAAAAGCACTTACAGTAAATTTACAGTTAGCCATAGAAATAGCATAAAGTGTAATACGTTGCTCTTCAGCTAATGCAGAAATAGATTTGCCTGTTAACCCACAAGGACAACCATCTGGCCAATGGTCACCAGTGTTTTTTACTGTCACAAATGTGTTATCTTCTTTTCTTTCTAGTAGTTCAAAACCATGTGGAGGCGCATCCCCTACTAAAATGGCAAAGCGACAGCTATACTTGCGCCAAGACATTTCTTTACAAGTAGCCTGCAAACCATCATAAACAGCTTCTGGAGCGTCACCACCACCACTTGCTGCAAGTCCATTAATTGCACCTTCCATCTTTTTTAAGTCAGAAGTAAGCTGATAAACTTTTTTTACAAAAGAAGTCTCTTGTGGAGGATGGTCTCTATATTCTACTAACCCAACTTGCCAGTCTAGCCCAGCTATTGCTCCTAAAGTGCTAATCATTTTTAACAAATGTTGTTTTGCGGCATTAATAAAGGAAGACATACTTCCTGTAGTATCAATTACAAAACAAATATCTACCTGATTAAGTTCTTTTCTCATAACTTTCTCCCAGATAACTACTGGGAGTCTCAGCACATCTTGGCGACAGGTTGGTTGGCTATGGTGGCAGAGTCTAGCAAGATGAATTGATACTCCCAGAATCTTATGCTATTTGTGCTACTGCTACTTCCTGAACTTTTTGTTGTTTGGGTCTGATAGGTAGTGGCATATCTATAATTTCCATTAACAACTCTAGTCGAGAAGGACGTGCAAGCATTGGCACAATATTTGGTAAAGAGTAGTAGTCGCCCTTAAAACTTAGCGTTTCATAAGCAATTCTATTACGCTGCATTTCGCGCTCTAAGTAATCACTATCAGTAGCAACCTTTACGACAATTACATTAGGCAAAGCCTTTAGATCGTCACTATAACGCTTGTAAGCATCAGTAAAATAAGGTGTAGCATTTTCACCTTCGTCAGTAACAATGATGAATTGTTCTACTACTTGCTTTCTTAGTCTCATAATTTCTACTGGCGCGCCAATACTAGTACTACCAGCAGCAATAACATGTTGGAAAGCTCTATCCCAATCACTTAGCTGTTTACCCTCAGCCTTGATTTGGCAAGCCATAGAGTCAAAAGCATAAACAAACAAGTCTGAATCAGTGATACCAGAAACTAGTGCTGCAATTTGTTTACCAACCTCAAGAGCTAATGACATACTACCGCTTTTATCAACTAGCAAAGCGGTTGGCTTTGCAATCTTGCCGCGCTTTGCTACCTGTTGGTTAGCAATTTCCTCTAGCTTTGTTGTAGTTTCTTGATCAAGGTTGGCTACTTCAGCAGCTTTTACAGCCTTAAAAGCAGATACCCTAGTAGATTTTGTAGCTTCCTCCAGCTTTTGATCAATCAACGCCTTTACATTTCTATGCTCAAACGCACCACGAGCTTTCAAAGAGTTCAGGTTGTTGATTACCTCTTGAGGTGTCATTGCATTTACTAAAGCCACAAATACCGCAGGAGTAATTCTCTTAATTGCACCTACTGCTATTGTGTAGGGGATTTTATGCTCAACAATTAATAAAGCTTGCTCTTTATGGCTAGTTGCTTTAGCTAACTTCTTTACCATAAAAGCTAGACTGTCCTGTGGTGGTTCACCCTTAAATAGAATTGCCTCAGCACGCTCACCAGGCTTGATATGTAAACCAGCATAAAGGTGTTTCATTGCTTTACGGCCTCTCATTGCTGCTCTGTCAAAAAACAAAGTGTTTTTCTCACGCTCATGTAAGTAATCACGTACAGCAGTTCTAGTAGATCGTGGTAGCTTACCAGTTTGCTTTTTCATAAAATCTACAATCCTAGAAACCTCATAAGGAGGAAAGGTTTGTAGCATTACAAACCCTGCATCACGATGAATAGGCAAGTTACTAGCTAACAGATTGCCAACAAAGACTTCCTTATGGTCGCGCACATCACCATTAGCTTGATACCAAACAGCCAAATGGCCATAGAAAATTGGGTCAAGCTCCATTAAGTCTTTATGTAATTCTGCTACTTTATTTAGTTCACGGTGTGGAGTGGTTAGCAAACTGTTTAACATTTCTAGTCTTAAATCGCGTTCAAAAGCACGCATTGGAACACCTCCTAAAGAGATTTTCTATGAGTTTTTATTGCCTTGTGTAAGTCAAAAAAACTATAAGTATACATGGGATTTGCACCCACTACCCTTAGCGTTCAAAGCTAATGCTCTACTAAATGAGCTAGTATGTAAGTTTTTCTAGTTAGGACACAAGGCAATAAACTTGTTATAAATCAGTAAAATACGGCCAAACACAATGTCGTGTAAGTTTCAAAAGCCTGCTTAATCATTTACTTACCCGCCATAAGTGATGTAAGGGCGGGTATTAGGATTTGAACCTAAACTGGTTTTTTAGACCAATTTAACCAAGATGTTTGTAAGCTTTTAGTGTTGGGTCACGCAGTATGCTTGCCCGTATTTTGCTGATTAATAAGGAGATGAGAGAGTTTCTGCTCCGCGCAAGTTGAAAAAGCTTGTTTTCACTGACGCTCTACCATTGAGCTACGGCCCCACAGAGTTAAAAGGAGCCGACAGGGATCGAACCTGCAACCTTCTGATTAAAAGTCAGACGTGTATGTAAGCTTTGCCGATAAGGGCGCGGAGCAAACTTAATAATTTTTTGCTAATTTGTTTCTGCTCTAAACAAGTCAAAGAAGTTATTTTTGTTCTCATTTTTCATTATGAGAACTCGTTGTTCAGACGAGTTTGTGTGTAACCTCCTTAAGTTAGGGCATAGAGCAGAATTAATGTTTTTTATAAATTTCAATCTTTAACCATAAACCGCTTCTGGTCGCACAATTAGATCCCCATTTGCTGTGCGATCTACTACATATTCGTTAAAGCGATTTGGTGCTACGTCAAAGTGTTGGGCTAATAGCTGCTTAATTTCTTTGTTACTCATATTAGCACCTAAGCGAATTTGTTCTGGTCGTAGGTCATAGGAACGACCTTCAAAACGAATGTGTACCATTTTAGATTTCTCCTTAGAGTTAGGCTTAAAAATTAGGCTTAACTGGCCACTAGGCCGATTAAGCTACATTGGTTTCTAATTCAGCTAAGAAAAGGTACTTGCGCCATTCTGGACGAGTCTCCGCCGCACCACGTAAAGCAGCTTTCTCTAAGCCATAGTAAAGTGCACTAGGATGAGAAATTAGCGGCATACGAGCTTCATCAGGAGTACGGCCACCCTTACGTTGGTTGCAAACAAAACAAGAAGCACAGAGGTTTTCTGGTTCAGTGCTACCACCTCTAGAACGTGGAATAATATGGTCTAGCGTTAATTCAAAAGGAGTTCCTTTTATTCCACAGTATTGACAACGAAACTTGTCGCGCATCAGGATAGCTTGACGCTTGCTAGCAGACCGACGTTGACGTGCTCGCACATCAATGTACTCTTTCAACCGAACTACAGATGGAGTAGGTAGACTAAAAGTAGGAGAACGCAATATAGTCTTTCCATCAAGTTCCACTACTTCAGCAGACCTCTTCCATACTAAGCGCACTGCACGAGGCATACTGATAATGCCTAAAGCCTCATAGGAAGCATTTAACAAAAGTACTCGTCGCATTATCAACATAAGAGTCTCCTCTAATTTTAATGAGCCGGGTAGGACTTAAACCCACGACCTCTTGATTCGTAATCAAGTGCCCTGTTCATCTGAGCCACCGGCCCTTATAGAAAGGGCGAATGAAGGGACTTGAACCCTTTATTCTTGGGTCACAACCAAGTGCTTTACCTCATAAGCTACAATCGCCATAAAGTTTTATTGTTTTAGGCAAAAAAAGTGTTTCTGTGAAGCACGTCCTACAAACGTGTGCTCGATTTGTACTGAGCCACACTTTCTTACCTACTACAGAGAGAATAATTTCTAGCAGGATTTTTTTTAACCAGAGCTTATTCCCTCTTAGATGCAGCCAAATTAATAACCATAACAACATAGTGTTATCCTCAGTTTTTAGATATAGTCGGGGTCGGGATTGAACCGACGACCACTGGTTTGTAAGACCAGCACTCTCCCACTGAGTTACCCGACTAGGTTTAGAAAAAAGCAGGTGACGAGAGTCGAACTCGCTACTTTCAGTTTGGAAGACTGACGCTCTGCCCAAGTGAGCTACACCTGCATAATGGTGCCGTCGGTAGGAGTTTAACCCACGACCTATCGCTTACAAGGCGATTGCTCTAACAGTTGAGCTACGACGGCGTAAATTTTATGTCCAAGTTACACTTGGACGATTGGACAAAATGGACTGACTGAGACTTGAACTCAGACCGCTAGTTTGCAGGACTAACATGCTCCCCTTAACACCACCAGCCCAAATAAATTAAATGGTTGGAGACGGAATTGAACCGCCGACCCCTTGACTTTCAAACAAGTGCTACTACCAACTGAGCTATCCAACCAAAATTTTGACTGCGATGACAGGACTCGAACCTGCATCTGTTCGCTTAACAGGCGAATGCTCGGCCATTGAGCTACATCGCACCAACTACAACTGCGAAGCCAGGATTCGAACCTGGAATATCTTGATTCAAAGTCAAGTGTGTTGCCAATTACACAACTTCGCAAAACAAAGTTTTTAGAATGGCTGAGGGCGGAATCGAACCGCCGACCTAACGCTTATGAGGCGGTTGCTCTCTCCAACTGAGCTACTCAGCCGCGATTAGTTGATTAAAAATCGGGGTGAGAGGATTTGAACCTCCAACCGTACCGCCCCAAACGGTATGCTCTAGCCAGGTTGAGCTACACCCCGGAAAACTTGCACGGAACCAGCAGGACTCGAACCTGCGACATCGAGTTTAGAAGACTCGCGCTCTCATCCATCTGAGCTACGGTTCCAAAAAGGGCATATGGGATTTGAACCCATGGTTTTCACGTTGAGACCGTGACGGCTTGGGCCAGCTTGCCTAATGCCCCAAAATTTGATGGACTTGAGTGGAGTTGCACCACTGACCTCACGCTTATCAGGCGTGTGCTCTAGCTAACTGAGCTACAAATCCATTTACTATTCCTAGAAAAACTACGGTGGTAGGATTCGAACCTACAACCTTTTGGTTCAGAGCCAAATGCCTTTACCAATTCGGCCACACCGCAAAATATCACAAATAGTAGAGCTAGATCGCGGAACTAGGATTTGCACCTAGGTACCGGGCTTATGAGACCCGTGAGTCACTACTACTCTATTCCGCAGTATAAATACTTGATAGGCCAGACAGGATTTGAACCTGCAACACCCGGCTTAAAAGGCCAGTACTCTTGCCCATTGAGTTTCTGACCCAAGAGAAAAACGGAACCGACGGGGCTTGAACCCGCGACCTTTGGATTGACAATCCAACATGCTAGCCAACTACACCACGGCTCCAATGTAAAGATAGGGTGTACGGGATTTGAACCCGTGATTACCAGCTTGAAAGACTGGCGGCTTAACCACTTGCCTAACACCCCATAAGTTTTTGTAATACTGGAGAAGGGATTCGAACCCTCAAAAAACGGATTTTAAGTCCGTTGTGTTTACCAAGTTACACCACCCCAGCATATAAATTGAAAAATGGAGACAAAATTGCTGCCTTTGCACTAAAGCACGTGGTCGGAGTCGAACCGACGATTAAAGGTTTTGCAGACCTTTACCTTAACCACTTGGCTACACGTGCAAATGCGGAAGAAGGGATTCGAACCCTTACTAGCAAGGTTTTGAAGCTTGTGTGTTTGCCAATTACACCACTCCCGCAAGTTATAATGCGGATGAAAGGATTTGAACCTTCAAAAACAACGTCCTCGGCGTTGCGCGTCTGCCAGTTGCGCCACATCCGCAATTTTAATAGACCCAATAGGATTTGAACCTATGACCTATCGATTATGAGTCGATTGCTCTGAACCAGCCTGAGCTATGGGTCTAAAAACTTTTAATGCTAAGTAGATCCGACAGGCATTGAACCTGTGACCTCACGCTTAAGAGGCGTTTGCTCTACCAACTGAGCTACGGATCCAAAAATTTTCTGCTAACGAAGGGACTCGAACCCTTACGGCTCTGAAAGCCCAGCAACGAATTTATGCCTGTGTCTACCAATTTCCAGCACATTAGCAGATGAATCCGGCAGGAATCGAACCTGCGACTCACTGGTTAAAAGCCAGTTGCTCTACCAACTGAGCTACGGATCCAAGAAAAATTTTAACTACCGAAGAAGGGATTTGAACCCTCATAACTACGCTTCTGAGACGTATGTGTCTGCCAGTTGCACCACTTCAGCTAAAGGAAATTTAATCTAAGTGAACTCGATAGGACTTGAACCTACGACCCTAAGTTTAGGAAACTTATGTTCTTTCCAACTGAGCTACGAGTTCAAAAATAAAATGTGGGTGATGAGAATCGAACTCACGTCTTAAGTATGGCAAACTTATATTCTAGCCACTGAACTACACCCACAAGGTTAACAAAGATGCGAAAGGTGGGATTTGAACCCACAGGATCTAGCTTCTAAGACTAGCGCGTTTACCAATTACGCCACTCTCGCAGAGGTAAAAATGAACCCAATAATGAACCCGATAGGATTTGAACCTATGACCCTAGGTTTCGGAAACCTATGCTCTAATCCGGGCTGAGCTACGAGTCCAATTTCTAAAAAAGACTAATGGAGAGTGAGAGAGTCGAACTCTCAAGCGCGTTTTGCGCGGCAGTTCTCCAAACTGCTGCCATACCATTAGGCGAACTCTCCAAAGTTTTTAACGGAGGCGATAGGATTCGAACCTACATAGGCAAAGTAATGCCCGACGAGTTAGCAACCCGTTGCCATACCAAATTTGACGACACCTCCAAATTAAAAATTTTTAGTAAATTTCAATTTAGGGAAAATATTAAGTTGTCAAAAAACAGATTTGCTTGACGGAGACGATAGGAGTCGAACCTATACAAGTTTAATACTCGACAGTTTAGTAGACTGCTGCCATACCAATTAGGCGACATCTCCAAGTTTTAATTGTCTAATGCAGAAGGAAGGAGTTGAACCTTCAAACCTCTTTTGGAGGAACGGTTTTACAGACCGCTTACCTTGCCACGTGGATACTCCTGCGTGAATTTTGCTAAATAAAAAAGAGCGGATTGCCTGTGGCTATTTGCTACAGGGCAACCCGCTCCTAAACTGCACTAAAATCTCAACTTATTTATATTTAAGATTTTCAGGAGCAGGAGTGCCCGCTCCTGCAAATTTATAATTTTGTATAATTGTCAAAAGATCTTAAGCTATCTATCGCTATACTTATGGCTTTACCACTATCTGATTTATTATCAAAATGATAGCTATTAAATTTGCTCTCTAGTATGTTTTGCCCTGCTTTGCCTGCTACCACTAAGAGATTTTCTATTTTTGGACTGCTCGTAGCTGGTACTAGAGTATACCTGCTAGTAGGTTGGTAACAAAGTCTGCTATTAAGTTGTAAGCTTAATAAGTAACCGAATGACCTTTCTCTAGCCTCTGTAGTGTATCGCATTGCTATTCTCCTAAAAGAAATTTTGCTAATATATTCTATTTATTAAAGTTATTGTTATTTTATTTGTTTTATCGACTTGCGGTTTAAAGACATAGCATTCTCTGTGCCAAAGCAGTAAAAGTATAAAAAGTTTTAGAAGAAAATGCTAAGCCTTGGAAATAAAGAGAGTTAATTTTGATAAGAAATATTAGGCTCAGAAAGTCATTGAAAAATTTTATCTTATAAAATAGTAAATTAGACAAATATCTAGCCTGTTATTTTAACTCAGACTAGATATTTTGAATTTGGGAAAGTTTTAGAGGAATTTATTCTGCTTTAGGAGAATTTTTAGCAGACTGATACTCAGATTTTAGTAGGTTTAGCATTTCTGTGCGGTGATCATAGAGTCGTTTTAATGGCCGAGGTTGATGACGGGCTAGGGCATAGGCTGTAATTAGTGGTAGAGCTATGGTTGAATCTACATAACAGACTACAGCATCAGGTAAACGATCAGGGTCGACTTTACCCCAACTAACTGCTTCGGCTGGAGTAGCCCCAGAGAGTCCTCCTGTATCAGCACGAGCATCAGTGATTTGTAGGAAATAATCATGTCCTTTTTCTGAAATACCTAAAACTTCTTGGATTTGAGGCTCAGTTTGTAAGAGGAAATTTTTAGGGCTGCCTCCGCCTAGAATGAATACTGCGCTTTTGCCACCACTACGTTTAGCATTTAACACAATCGAAGCAGTTTCATTAACATCTAAGGAAACATCAAAATTTAGTTTATTGCCATCAAGTTGTTTAGCTGCAACATTCATCCCAATTGAGCTATCACCAGGAGAAGATGTATAAATTGGTACGCCAAGCTCATAAGCTGCCGAGATTAAGGACTTTCGCTTAGTTCCTAAAACTTTTTCCCTTTCATTCACATATTTACCAGATAGGTGGTGAAACTGTGCTGTACTCATATTATGTTGGAATTCAGGAGCAGAAATGATTTCTCTAAAAAAGGCATCGGTAGAAAGTAAAACATTATAATCAAAGAAAATATCATAAATTCTTACTACACCTTCTTCACGTAAAATAACGTCGCTAATATTAGGTGTACCGCGATGTAAGTTTAATCCAATACCAAAGTGAGTGTCATGGTAGAGATTAGCACCAGTGCTAATAATCCAATCGATAAAACCATTTTCTATTAGTGGTATTAAGGCGGAAATACCTAAGCCAGCAGGAGTTAAAGCTCCTGTAATGCTTAGGCCAATAGTTACATCTTCTCCCAACATTTTATCAACAAAAAGCTGGCAGGCTTCACGAAGTCGACCAGCATTATAGGAAATAAAGTTATTTTCTATTAGATCAATTATACTAGTATTAGTAGTAATAGGGTTGGGATCAATTTTTTTCCCAGATAAGTACTTCTTTTCGCCCATAGGATTTTATCTTTTCTCCTTTTGTTTATAGTTTTTTAAGGCAGTAAGTTTTAAGCACCGAACTATATTATTGTTTTTTGCTGATGCCAATAGGAGTTGGGCAATAATTTCCAATAATTAAAAGTCTTTTATTGCAATTACTGGCAAAATTTCTGGAACTCTATTTGAGGCTAGACGTGCAAGGGACTGACAAGAAACAAATTTTAATTACCAAAAGCGGTTATAAGAGATGTTTCAATATCTGCTAGCATCCAAGTAATAGATTTTGGTATGCTCAAGAGCTATTAACCGCTAATTAAACTATTAGTATTAATTTTTAAGAGAGAAAGCTAATGAGATTAAAAATCAATCTCGCTCATAAGCCATTTTATAATCGCAAGTTTTTTTGGTTGAGTTTTCTAGTTGTAATGGGGCTTTTGTTTTGGGCAAGTCAATGGACAATGGATAAAATTGAGCAAACAAAAGATGTTAGCAAGAAATTAAAAGAAACCATTAAAAAGCAAGAGCTAGAATTAAAAGCATTACAAACACAAAAACCACCACCACCACAAACGCTAACACTTAAACAAATTCAAGAAATTGAAAATGCTGCGGAATTAATTAAACAACGTCGCTTTTCTTGGACAAGGTTGATGGAAGAATTTGAGCAAGCCTTACCTAAAGAGGTACGTATTGTTTCTATTACTCCATCTAAGGAATTAGATACATCAAATATTCCTCTTAGTGTTAGAGTTTATGTAAAAAATGTAGAAGATCTTACTAAGATGATTGCTAAGATGGATAAAGAAGGTGTTTTTTTAGTTAATCCAACTAATCAAGAACCGCCTGTACAAACTGGAGATATAGGCTTTTCTTTAAGTGTAAGCTATAAGCCTCGCCTAGCTAGTAGTAAGGTAGCTAAGAAGAAAAGTACTGTTGGAGCTAAACAGGTTGTTAATGAAGGAGAAGATGATGAATAAAAAAATACCTATTATTAGTAGCTTTGGTGTAGGGTATTTTAGAGTAGTAGAATTTTTGGCTATTCTGATAGTTTTAGCTGCTGCTATTGGAGTAGGTTACCTAGCCATTGACAAACTAAAGGAAGAAAGTAACAACGTAGGAGATTTACAAAAACTTACAGTTGCTCTACGAGATCAAATTCGCCAAATGGAAAAAGCTATTGAAGTGGAAAAAGCAAAAGACCCTTCTAGTGATACTCAAGCAATAGTAAAAAATTTAGAGACTTTCCAAACACGATTTCTAAAAGATCCTCAACAAGGACGACTATATGTGATTAATCAAATTAATAAGCTAGTAAAAAGTAATGGCTTGAATTTAACTGGAGGTATTAGCTTTGAGAAAGTTGACATAAATGATACTGAGAAGGAAAAAGCTAATGATAGAACAACAGGGAATACTAAGAGACAAAAAAATAATACTGATAGTAAATTTCTTTATCCTGCTTTAGGAGTGAGCTTTTCTGTCTCTGGCAACTATGTTTCTTTTCGTAAATTTTTATATGCATTGGAGACAGATAAAATGTTTTTTGTTGTTGATGGATTGAATTTGCAAACTCCAGACGGCGAAACTAGAACTGCTCTTGGTGGTAGTCAAAGAGTTGCTGCTGTACAAAGGACAATACAGCAAAACCAAGGGGAAATAACCGTACAAATAGATGTCAAAGCTTATTTTCGTAAGGAAGAAAATGTTACCAACTAGTAATAAAATATATTTTAGAGTTTTGCAAATACTAGTTGTTAGCTTAAGTTTACTACTTATTTATCAAACATTCTTTGCAAAGAAAAAAAGTAGTGAAGTTAAGCCAACCATAGGTGAGAGTACCCTTTATTTTGAGCAGTCACAAAAAACCGAATCCATTCAAAAAGCAATAGAGACCATAACAACATTTTCCGAAGATGAAACACAAAAGCTAGAAGTTTTGCCAATAGGACGCAATCTTTTTCAAAACAGCTATAATCTTGAAAGAGTTTCGTCTCAAGAAACAATGCCTATGGCAAAAGTATCTCCTGATTTGACAGTGGTGCAGATAAATGAGTTGATGCCAAGTAAAATTTACTTACAAAATAGAGCTATAAAATTTTTGGTAAAAGGCACAAACTTAAACGAGAGCATGAAAGTTTATGCCAATAATAGTTTGTTAGAAACAAATTTTAGAGATTCGTCTGAATTACAAGCTAGTTTACCTTCAGAGTTTTTATTTGTAGAAGGAACCTTATCTATAGAAGTTAAAGCACAAAAATTAGGCAAAGAAATGGTTTCTAATACATTGCCTCTAACTATAGCAAGACCACCAATGCCAAGCTTTACTTTTGTTGGTACGTTTTCTGATGTAGGGGGACAAAACACTAAACTACTATTAAGAGTAGGAGCAGAAGATTTAACTGTCAGCGTTGGAGATTTAATAAAAAATCGTTGGAAAATAGCAAGTTTATCAGGAGAGTTCCTAGCTTTTGAAGACAGAGAAACGGGATTATCTTACCAAATGAAAAAAGGAGAACAAATTGTTTCTCAGCAGGTAAAAGAAATAGTTCAAGATAAACCAATTGTTGCTAGTGAAATTATTAAAAAAAATGATAATGTAGAAAAGAGACTTTTTGAACGTTCAAATAAACCAATGACTAGTAAAGAATTATGGGAAAAACGTGCTGCAATGGCTCGTGAAAAGAAAAAGTAAAAACTATGATAAAACTTTTATTAACAATTGCTCGGAAAAATGCTAGAGGCTATTCACTCTTAGGGTTAATTCTTATATTGGGTATTACTGCAATGATACTTGCTAGTTCTCTTGATACCTATCATGCAGAGATTATGCGTAATAAAGAAGAAGAGTTTATT
>CAZHXL010000006.1:17763-28137 GCA_964536575.1 uncultured Clostridia bacterium
CCCAGAAAAAATATTACTGAAATGATTAAAGAAGTATCTGATCCATTTTTAAATGAACAGGGTTTAAAAGTTTTAATTTCTGTTCCACGTGGTGAAGAGATGGCAAAGGCTATTGCTAGATATAATAACTTTGGCTTATTACAGCCATTGCGATTAGGCGCACCATTTCCTACTAAGTTGTCTGACTTAGGCAAACAAGTAACACTAAATGGTAAGAGGTTAGTTTATGCGCGTAAGTTTGCATTACAGGATATATTAAATAGTAGTGAAGAATGGAAACCTATTCGTGCTGGAGACCCGCTTGTATTTCAATATTTACAGGCTTGGTCAGCCTATAATGGTCAAGCAATACCACCAGACTACCTTCAATTAGCAGGAGTGAGTACTGGTAGTGTTGTTATAACTAATGTTGGAGGTGCTGGAAACGTTGGAAATGCTGGAAATAGCGGAAATAGTGGAAATAGCGGAAATAGTGGGAACATTGATACTGAAGATGAAGATGAAGATGACGAAGATGATGAAGATGACGAAGATGATGAGGATGATAATGAGCAAGACAATGAGGAAAGCACTTCTGATGGCTCAAGTTTTTATTCTCCAGAAAACAATCTTTTTAGTAATATAGATGAATCTCGCCGCCCAATATTGGGAGTCGTAAGTTACAATAAAGAAAAAGCTTATAGACGCTTATTTGGTAAAGATGTTACTTATGATAAATGGGTTTTTATTTATATGCCACCTACGGCAGGTGTAGTTGGTGCTCCTGTTATTCCTAATCCTATTAACCCAGGGGAATCAAAGTGAAGCTTAAATAGTTAAGCTTATTTACGAATTACCAAAAGCTGATGTTGGTAAAGATTTATTACTAATTCCAATACCTCTATGTTTTCTGATAATTTTTCTAAACATTGTCCTAGTGTATGGTTGCCATTAAATAAAGGGATTAATAAATCAATTGTACTTGGAAAAGGACTAGATGCTAAGGCTTGGTTAAATTCTCTTGAAAAGATCAAGTAGCTTTCCTTTGGGGGTAATTGTTCAAGTAATTGTTGAACTTGGTAATATTGGGTTAATTTATTAAAAAGCTCTTCTAGAGAAGTAAATATAGTTTGAATCGTAACTAATGGTTGAGAAAAAAAGCTAAAAGTACCGTTTGTCCAAGGTAACAAGGCTATTGCAGCTTTTTCTCCTTGATAAGTTTTGTAGGTTGCATCATAAATCCTTCCTTGTTGAAATAGTAATTTTCCTTGTTGGTTGCCTTCTTGCAACACTAAAACGCCTGTTTTGCCCATATATTCAATCATTCTTAGTAATTGAGGTAAGGGGGTTGTTGCTAGATTGCCTGCTAAATCTACATTCTGATTTAAAGTAGACGTATTATTTACTGAAGCAAATAGATGTTGGTATTTTTCTATTTCTCTCAAAAGGATTTTTTTTGTTTTCATTGAGAGTTCAGAAATAACAAAAGGTTTCACCCAATAATCTTCTACTCCTTTTTCAAATGCTGCTAATTTCTCATCTTCTTGTCCACGAGAGGTAAGACAAACAAAAGGAATAGCAAAAGTTTCAGGAAACTCTTTAAGTCGTTCAAAGAGTTGACATCCATCCATTTTAGGCATGAGCAAATCAGAAATTATAAGACTAGGAAGAGTTTGTAAGGCTTTTTCTAAGCCTTCTTGGCCATCAGAAGCCGTGATTATCTGGCAACCAATCATTTTAAGCATTGCAGACATTATTTTTAAGATACTAGGATCATCATCTACAATTAAAACCTTAAGATTAGAAAAGATTTCTTTTTCTTCTAGGCTACTAATAGGAACTTTAGCTGATGAATAGCCAGGCAAAGCTGTAAGGCTTTGAGTAGGCTTAATAGAATTTTCCTTTACCCAACTCCCGCGTGCTCCTTGTGCCCAAGATTCATCTTTTTCCCCTATCATTTCTCGTAACTCTTTGCGATAGATCTCATTTTTCTCGCCATAAGTAGGTAGTGAATGAACAAAGCCTCTAGCTGCCTCTTTTTGATTTATTTGTAAATAGATTTCTATGACTTGGCGTGCTACCTTATAAGCTTCTTCATATTGGCGAGTTTGACGATAAATTTTTTCTACCTCTTTTAATAATGATGCCTGTTGTTCGTCTTTAGATAGACGTTCAGCTTTTTGATAATAGGCAATTGCTAGTTGTGATTGGTTAATTTGATAATATGCTTGTGCAAGATGAACAAATTGTCCTACTGCTTCTTGTGTCATCCCACAGCTTTCATAAAGGGTGCTTAGTTGGCGTAAGGCTTCTGTATCATTAGGTTTAGCTTGTATAGCTAGTTGTAGACGCTCTATTTCTTTGGTAAGTTTGGCTTGATCCAAACGGGTACTCATTTGCTGCCAGACTTTATCAAAAAGTGCCATAGTTGCGTCGCCTTAATTTCTTTCTAGCAATTTAATTTAACCTCTTAATACTTAAGATTGATAAGGGTTAAAGTCGCCAACACTAAAAAATTGATTTTAACTAAGTAACTAAGCCAATAGTAGAATATTGGTGTGTTCTAGTCCAACTTAAAACTTTGTGTAGATATTTAATAATAGTAATATTTAATAAGTAATAGAAATTTTTGATCTTAAGCCAATAAATTTTTATTAAACAAATTTAAATAAAATCATAAGAAAAGAAACTTATAACTCTTAATTTTAACTTAATAAAAATATACTTTAGCCTTTCTTATAAAAATAATATAGCTACTAGCATAGTAAATTTTTATGGTAGCTAAAGTCAACCACCTCAATATAATAATTCTTCGGCGTTTTCCAACTATTAAACTACTATAATCATTGAACTATTACAATCTTGGTTAAATAGTACCTGTCACTAGTGAGCACAAGTAGAGGAACTATAACAGGCGTATTTCATTAAGAATTCCACGAGTAGGAAGATGTATTTACCATTGAGTTGATATTTGTGGTATTACTTATAAAAATATTTTGACTTAAAGTAAAAAAATGGCTCCTATTACTCTAACCTCATCAGCATTTATTAAAATACATGGCATTAGTGATATAGGTAAAGTGCGTAAGCTTAATGAAGATAAGTTTTCTATTTCTAATCTAAATACAAAAGATAGGCTTACTACTTATCAAGGAGAATTAAGTAAAGAAGGATGTTTAATGTTAGTTTGTGATGGTTCTGGAGGAGATGGTCGCGGAGAAATTGCTGCTAAATTGGCTGTAGATATTTTTCAAAAGGAAATTTTTTCTAACCATCAAGAGCAAATAGGTATAGGAGAACGTTTAATTAATGCTGCTAATAAAGCTAATGAAGTAATTTGGGAATGTTCTAACAGTAATCCTTCAATTGCTGGAATGGCTAGTACTTTAACAGCTGCTTTAGTTGTTCCTCCCCAAGTATACATTGTAGAAGTAGGGGATTCACGTTGTTATTTGGTTCGTGAAGGAGCAATTAGACAAGTTACTCGGGATCAGTCTATGGTACAAATGCTAATAGATGGGGGAGTAATTACCCCTAATACAGCAAAAACTCACCCTTACCGTAATATTGTTTTGCAATCACTTGGAGCAAGAGGTTCTGTTGTTCCTGTAGTAACTAGTTTGGAGTTAGCACAAAATGATCGATTACTGCTTTGTTCTGATGGGTTAAGTAAGAATTTGCCAGAAGAAAAAATGCTAGAAATCCTTGTCAACCAAGAAGATGTAATAATGGCTTCTCAACAATTAATTACTGCTGCAAATGATTTAACGGCTGATGATAATGTTACAGCAATAGTAGCAATGATTGAAGGCGAAGCTTTTGCCAAAGCAGAAGCCTCTGCTACTTTACTGCTTTCAGAAATAGCAGATGATGATTTATCAGAAGAGCTAGAAGATCTTACCAGTGTGATTTCTCTTATTAGTAAAGATGCTATAGGTTAATAATTTCCCTATTTAGCTATATCTTAAAATTGCAAAACACTTTTTCCAAGCTTATAATAAAAAACTAAAATATATTTACTATATCTATTAATATCTATTATTTGGTGTGGGATATGTGGGATATGTGGGATATTTAGCCTATTTATAAAATTTTATACTATTTTAAAGCCAAAGAACTTGTTAAACTTAACTATAAGTGATTTAGTTTTTTAGCTTTTGGCCAAACGGTTTTATAAGCAGAAAAAGGTATTAGAAGGTTATGGGGCTTTTATGGATATTTATGAAAGGTTAGATGGCTCACACCTGCAAGGTATTAGGCAAGAGCAATTTCGTGTAATGCGGGATTTGATGCTGCAAACTATTGGGACACAAACAATTACACTATCTGATGAATATCCAGAAGTTCCTGTAGGCTCAGTTGTTGTTGACGAACCACAGTTTGCTTCTCCTAATGACTCGGGTTTTGTTTTAATGACAGGTACAGTACTGCATCGATTAAAAATAGGCTGTAATACTATTGGACGTTTTACTGATAACGATATAGTTATTTATGATGAAGACCGGATGCTATCTCGCCGTCACTGTTCAGTAATAATACATACAGATGGTACAGCAGAAATATTTGATACTTCGCTTAATGGTACATTTATTAATGATTGTCGTATAACTCGGTCAGGTATAAATTCTGGAGATAAGTTGCGGTTGGGGCCAAAGTTTTCTATGAAAATAGTTTTATATAATAATGAATAATTCTTTAAGTATTATTTTTTTCTTCTAACAATAATGTACTCACCTTCTCAAAATCTTTTTCTAATTTAGCTAAAATGTCTTGTGCTCCTACTGTTGAGTTACCTCTACCTAATTTTTCTAGCTCTTGACAATAAGCTGTCATTTGAGAGGCTCCCAAATTAGCAGTACTAGATTTAAGTGCGTGTGCAGCATATTCTAATTGTGTAGCATCATTTTCTGCTATAGCTTGCTTAAGCCAATTTATTTTTGTTGGGGTATCTTCTAAAAACAAGTCTACTAGCTCAATAATTAAATTAGGTTCTCCTTGGTCTTGTAGTTCTTGTAATTCTCTTAATGAATTTAATGATTGAGAGTTGAGAGTTGGTAAAAGTGAAGTTTCTGACACACTAGAATGTTGAGCTAAAGTAGGTTCTAGATTATGACAACGCTTCAAAGCAGCTTGTAATTCTTTGATATCAACAGGTTTACTAATATAATCATCCATACCAGCGGCTAAGCATTTTTCCTTGTCTCCCTGCATAGAACTAGCAGTCATTGCAATAATACGAGGACAAGCCTTTCCAACAAAATCTTTTTTTATTTCTTGTGTAGCTGTTAATCCATCCATGTCAGGCATTTGTACGTCCATTAGGATTACATCATAACTTTGGCGTGCTAAAGCATCTAAAACTTCAAAGCCATTGGCTGTCATATCTGCACGATACCCAAGCCGCTTAAGCATATTTATAGCTACTTTTTGATTTACTACATTATCTTCTGCTAAAAGAATTCTTAAATTTAATTTTGGAACCGAAGAAATATCAAAGATAGATGAACCAGTTGTATAACCCCTTCTTGCTTGAGGATCAAAAAGCCCTACTAAAGAATCATAAAGCTGCGCAATTCTGATGGGCTTATTAACAAAAGCAGAAAACATTCTTGCTTGTTTAATCGCTTCTCTTGTTCCAAGAGGAAGTAATAGCACTAGAGGTAAAACATCTGTATCGTAATACCTGTGAATTTGGTTAGCAAGATTTAAGTTATCTGTTTGGGAAGTTAAGTCAATAATTGCTATATCAAAAAGCTCACCATTATCGAACCAAAAAATTGCTTCTTCTGGTAATGCAGAGGTTTTTGGTGTCATACCCCAAATAGAGGTTTGTTCTTTAAGTATATATTGAGTAAGAGAATTGTCAGTTACTATTAAAATCCGTTTATCTTTTAGACAGGTAACATTTTCATATAAATGGGGATGTTTATGGTTATTATTTGCTTGTGCAACAATGGTGAAATGAAATGTAGAGCCTTGTCCTGCTAGGCTTTCTACCCACATTTTTCCACCCATCATTTCTGCTAGTTTTTTGCTAATAGCTAATCCTAGCCCAGTACCACCAAAATGACGCGTAGTCGAAGCATCTACTTGACTAAAAGATTGGAATAATAAAGGTATTTTATCAGCAGGAATGCCTACACCAGTATCGTTAATGGAACAATGAATTTCATAGGTGTCTTCTTGTAATGGGTTTGACTCAACTATGATTAATACCTCACCTTTAGAGGTAAATTTAATAGCATTACTTAATAAATTAACTAGGATTTGTCGAAAGCGTGTAACATCACTAGTTAAAGTTGAAGGAGTATCAAAGGAGATAATATAACCAAAATCTAAACCTTTTTCGGCACTTTTTGGAGCCAGTAAGGCCATAGATTCTTCTATACAATCCCGTAAGTCAAAAGGGCTTTGCTCTAATTCTAGCTTTCCTGCTTCAATCTTAGAGAAATCTAAAATATCATTAATAATAGTTAGTAAGCTTTCTCCACTAGTACGAATGGTTTCAATAAAATCTCTTTGTTCCACGCTTAGTTCTGTATCTAGAAGTAGTCCAGTTATTCCAATAATAGCGTTCATTGGAGTACGAATTTCATGACTCATATTAGCTAGGAAGTTAGATTTTACTTTTACTGCTGCTTCAGCCGCCACTTTAGCCTGATTAGTATCTTCTAACTGCTTTTTTAGACTTAATAATTCATCATTAAGAAAAGATGGGTCACTATTATTTTGCATACTTTTATAGATTTTATCTTTTAAGTAAAATTGCAATATTATAAGTTAATACCAGCAAGTTTTAATAGCATTTATTACCTAAATCAGTTATAAAAGCGACTATTAGAGTGCTAAATATAGACTTATTTATAGCATAAATCTTAAGTAAAATAATTAGGAGAAAATAAAATGGGAGTGCTTTCTGTTGGTGATGTAGCTCCAGGTTTTTGTGTAAAATCGCATAAGGGCGAAGACGTTAAACTTTCAGATTTTCATGGTAAAGCCGTTTTGCTTTGGTTTTATCCTAAAGCTGATACTCCTGGTTGTACAAAAGAAGGATGTGGCTTTAGGGATCGGATAGCTGAGTTTGAACAAAAAAATGTTCAAGTATTAGGTGTAAGTTTTGATACAGTAGAAGAAAACAAAGCTTTTGCAGAAAAATTTGAATACAATTTCCCCTTGCTATGTGATACCAAACGAGAAATAGGAATAGCCTATGGTGCTTGTGATGATCCTCAAGCTGCTAATGCTAAACGTATTTCATATCTAATTGGCCCCGATGGCACTATTAAACATTCCTTTGGTAAAGTTGATGCTATTAACCACCCTCAAGAAGCTTTAGCAATGCTTTAAGAACAAAAAGGTAGCAAAAAGCGCTACCTTTTCTATTATTTTAATAACCTATGGTTTTCTCAGTTTTTATAGATAATTAATTGCCAATAGTGTGAAAACTAAATTTTAAGCGATGGGTAACTTATGCTAATATAGCGATAGAATAGCCAATTTACCCTTAAAACTAGCGAGAAAATTTATGAAAAAACTACTAGGATTCTCAGCACTCGGTTTAACTTTACTTATCTCTGCTAATACCTTGGCAGAAGCACCACAACGAACACAACGTCCACAAGCTGCTGTCAACACGACTCCAACAAATGAAACAAAAAATAACCCTCTACCAGCAGCAATGATGGTGCTTAATGTTGCTGATATTGTCGAAAAAGTTAATCCAGCAGTGGTTAATGTTCAATCACCTTCTTCAGATGGAGTTTCTTTAGGTAGTGGCTTTTTTATTGATGAAAATGGGTTAGTGGTAACTAATTTCCATGTTATTCGTGAAGCAGTGAAAAGCGGTGGCGATATTATGGTAGTAACTACAGATTCTTCCCGCTTTAGTGCTAGTGTAAAAGGCTATGATGAAGCTACTGATATTGCTTTACTAGAAATTAAAGTTACAGACAAAAAACCATTAATAACAAACTTAGGCGATAGTGATAAAATTCGTGTAGGTGAGTGGGCTATTGCTGTAGGTAGTCCTTATGGGTTAGATCACACCGTTACATTAGGTATTATTAGTGCTAAAAGCCGAGGTGGCTTAGATGGTGAATACGATGATTATTTACAAACAGACGCCGCAATAAACCTAGGTAATTCTGGTGGCCCATTAATTAATACTCATGGAGAAGTAATAGGTATTAACACTTTAATAATAGCTAAGGGTCAAGGTTTAGGTTTTGCCATTCCAGTTAATATCTTAAAAGAAATAATGCCTCAACTACGTGATTATGGTAGGGTAAGACGTAGTTATCTAGCCATAGATGTAATAGATATTTCCTTAGGTGCTATTAGAGGGCTAGACTTGCCTATGGGACTAAAAGGAGTAGTAATAACAAAAGTAGAACGTGAAACACTGGCTGCTCGTGCTGGTCTAAGACGTGATGATGTAATTTTATCAGTTAATAATAATAGTATTTCTTCTATGGGACAGTTTAACCGCTTTATTTCCCGTTTAGTACCTGGTAGTAAGGTAGAGATTCGCATTTTACGAGAGAAAAAAGAGTTTACAGTAACAGCCGAGTTAACAGAAAAGAAAGAAGCTAATAAATAGCGGCTTTACTTAATATCGTCCAGTTTTTTCTTAGCCTTTAACGCTCCTTTATGGTCAGCTTTAATTTCTAATGCTGCATCGATATATTGTCGTGCTAGCTCTGTGCAATTGTGTTTTAAGTAAAAAGTTCCTAATTCAGCACGGTAGTCAGGGCTTTTAGGCGTAAGGTTTATCGCTTCTTCTAGTTCAATCACAGTTTGTTCATTATAGCCTCTTGTTTCTGCATAACATCGCCCTAGCGCAGCATGAAATTCTGCATCTTTTGGCCTCAAAGCAATTGCTTGACGAAATGCACGCGAAGCACGTTCCACATCACCTTTATCCATTAAATCTAATCCATAAAGATACCAATCATCGGGTTTACGTAGTTTGGAAGGATCGCTAAAGTTTTGTAAAGAAGGAGGTAGAATTTGTTGTATTTCAGTATCGTTAGTAGATTTTTCCATTTGTTTAGGCAAAGTAGGTGCTGGACTACTTGGAGTTATGTTTGGAATAGGACTGGCAGGTTTATTAATAGTCGGTGAAATAGGTTTTGGTGTAGCTGCAATAAGGTCAGCAGCAGGTTTATTAATACTAGACAAACTTGGAGTTGGTGTAGATTTAGCAGCATTCGTAATAATAGGGCCAGCCATAACAACAGGTTTAGCACTTGGCATATTAGTCTTACTACTTGGAGCAGATTTTTGAGGCAATGCTGTTGATGCTGCTAGGCGTTGAATATTACTACTAGATGGACGCCTTTGTTTATTTTGTTCTAAGCTAGAAAGCTTTTCATAAGCTTCAGAAATGCTTTGGTAGATACTCTCTATTTGAGTTTTTAACGATGGTATTTGTTCAATAATTGTTTGATGTTTGCTAGGTTCAAATTTTTCTTTTAATTGTTGAAACATCTCTGTAATTTCTTCAAAACTGGTTTGTGGACTGACCCCTAGTCGAGCATGATAATCATTACCCGCACGGCTGAGTTGAGAAGAAATATTTTCTAATTCATAAAAGAAAAGAGAAATGTTTTCCATATTAAAAGCAGATGTTTGGGGAGCAAGAGTTTGACTAGGAGGAGCAAGGGTTTGATTAGGAGGAGCAAGAGTTTGACTAGGAGGAGTAATAGTGGTTTCTATTTCAAATTTTTCTACGCGAGCTAATGCACGTAAGGATAATAAAGCTGCTAAAGTGCGTAGTACCTGTTCCTCAGGAAAGTCTAAAATCTGTAATGTTTGGGTAATATTATGAGGAGTTGATAACTGGTTTAATATAGTTAGTTCATCTGCACGTAACATAATTTTGTCACGATCTGGCCAATCTGTTGCACATAGCCATAGTTCTTCCTCACTACCTAAAAACGCTTTAATTCGGCCTAGGTCTATCAAGCTACGTACAGATTCTAGGATTAGTTCACTTACAGATAAAGAAATGGAAGTATTTTGAGTAAAAGGGGAAGCATCAAAAGCATAACCACCTTCTTCCCAATCAATTAATGAGTAGCAAATACTATAAATATGTGCATTTAAGAGAGGAGGGGCTGCTTCTTCTGGCAAAAACTGTAGGTTAATTAATGTTTCTAAAATACTTATATTTTCTTGATCTTTTTGATCTCTAAGTGCCTTAATATATTGTTGTCTACTGATTCGACCTTGACGTACTAACCTTTCTCCTAACCTTTCAGTTTGATCATTAGAGAGGGCAAAGACAATTTCACCATTTTGCCAAACAACCCCTTTAATATTTGTGTTAGAAGAAAAAGTGACGAGTGGCGCAGAACTTAGAATTGAATTTGAGAGAGAGCTTAAATCAAACTG
>CAZHXL010000006.1:28147-34286 GCA_964536575.1 uncultured Clostridia bacterium
GTACCACTTACTTTATCTGCAGCTAATGCCCCAAAAAACTCAGGGAGAAAAAGAGCATCTAGATTGTAATAAACTGGAAGTTCATGTAAAAAAATAGGAATATTTACAGCAGGCCACTCAGCTTTAGTATATAAGCGTAATAAAGTAGCACTGTCGTCTTCGTCTGGCTGAATATAATTAGGTTTTAACCTACGAGCAGCAGAGTCTGAGACTTGTTCGTCAAGGCTATTTAAGCTGGTAAAAGCCTCTGTTAAATCTTCTATAAAAGAAGCAATGTCTTCATACCTAGCATTAGCATTTTTTTCTAAAGCCTTTTGTACAACCATTTCTAACTGTTGAGATAATTCTGGTCTAATAGAGATAATTTCACGAGGTTTTTCACTTACGTGTTTATAAGCTATTGCAGTAGAAGACGAGCCTTTGAATAGGGTTTCGCCTGTTAGGGCTTCAAATAAAATTACTCCAAGAGAATATATATCAGCACGCAAGTCTATTTGTTCATTATCACCTAGTTGCTCTGGTGCCATATAGTGAGGTGAGCCTAAAGAGGTACCCATTTGAGTAAGGTTTTCTTCGGAAAATTGGAGCTTGGCAATACCAAAGTCCAGTACTTTAATTACCTCCATATCTCCATCTTGTTGAAGAAAAATATTTTCTGGTTTTAAGTCACGATGAATGATACCGCGACGATGAGCAATTTTTACTGCTGCGCAAACTTGTTGAAAAATATTATTTACTTCTTTTAAGGGTAGTCTAGGTTGACGCTTTAATTTATCTTTTAAGGTGCAACCTTGTAAATATTCCATTATTAAGTAAACTAGCTTGCGATCAGTTACGCCAAAATCTAAAACCGTTATAGCATTGGTATGGCGTATACGCATTGCTGATTGTGCTTCTCGGCGAAATCTACGAATGGCTTTTTCATCTGAAACTAGGCGGTCATGCATTACTTTTACTGCCACAGGTATGTCCAACTGTAAGTGGTTAGCAAGATAAATGTTACTCATGCCCCCTTCGGCTAATTTACGGTCAATACGATATTTGTTATCCAAAACATAACCAATTAATGGATCCTGAGGATCTTTAAGATCAGTATAATCTTTTAAGCGTTCCCCATCATTAGGGCAAAAAAGTATTTCTTCTTGGAATTTTGTTTGACAGATTGGGCAATTTTTCATGATTTAAAAATCCTAGGATTGTTAGCAGGGCAAAATCCCTAGCTTGAGAGCTTGACAGATAGCCAGAATTGTAAAGCATCTAATTTTTTATGTCCAGATAGTTTTAGTATAACTGCGTATCAACAGATAGTTTTGCCCTACTTGTCAAGTGTTACTAGATCGAGTATCTTTCAGTTTATGAAATTCTATCTTGATTTTCACTACAAAATATTATTAGCAAAATTTGGTAATACTTAAGCTTTTATATATAAATAAATTATCAATTTAATGGAGTAAATTATGAGGAAAATTTCTGTTATAGTCATTTGTTTACTATTAGTTATGACTTTTCTTACCATTAGTTCTTTAGCGGAAAATAATACATTAGCCATCAGTAAAACTATAAGCAATATAGAAGCAAAAGAACCTTCATCTAATCCAATTTCAATACAAGGTAAACGCCAACAAGCGATTAATAAAGCTAGTGAGCGTGTTACAGGAGCGGTTTCTCTGGTAAAGGAAATTAACGCAGGACTCTATCCAATTCCTAAGTATATGTATAATAATGCTCGAGTTATGATAGTTGTGTCTTCTTATAAGCGTTTTGGAGAAAAGTCTGGGGATGAAGCAGGCAGAGGAATTGCTGTTGCACGAGATCCAAAAACTAGACAATGGAGTGCCCCAATCTTTGTTACAGTAAAAGATGGTTATATTAAAGATCAAACAGAGCCTAGAGATATTAACGATCAATTTTCTGATAGCGAAACAACTATGGTTTTTTTCGGAATACACGAAAATGCTAAAAATATGTTTTGTAAAGAAGAAACAGACCTAGGTAATTTAGCTGGTGTACTAGTTTCATCAGGGATATTTCAGTATAGAAAGCATGTTGGTGAAAGTGCGGCTCTTAGTGTTGGATTATTTGGCTATGTTTATAGTCGTCAGTTAATTATTGGAATTTCAATAGAGAATTCTACTATTAGGCAAGATCAAGTACTTAATGAAGCTGTTTATGAAACAAAAGTGTTAGAGCAATTTCTCCAACCAGCCCCATTTATTCCTAAGCCTATATTAGCTTATACAGATATGATGAACCAAAGTTATCCTGGTAGTAAATAAGCTAGGTATTATAAAACGATAAATAGCTTATCAAGTAATAAGCTATTTATTACTTAATCTTTTTGATTCTTTAGATGAAATAAAAATCTTTCTGTTAAATGCTGAAAGTAGCTGGGCGGAATACTAACCAAAGCTTGTTCTAACTGGGTAGTTACGCCTGTGCGAATCTCAGCCTCTTCTACGCTTTGGGCAGCCTTTTGCAACTCTTCATCGTTGGGTTTGCCAGTAACTCGCGAGATATTTTTCCATAATGTATTGGCTATATCTTTTACTGTTTCTTTAGAACGATCAAAAGTCGCTGTGACAGCCTTTTCAATTGGGTTAGTGCCTACTTCATGACAAGTAGCTTCAATTGCCTTACGAAGTTGACCAGCACTATATGCTCCTTTAGGGTTAAGCAGTCCTTGCTCTAGAGAATACTCTAACAAATACCCTTTATGATAAGAACGGCTAACCGTATCAATTGCGCGTTTCCATTCAAGAAAGAAGAAAATTTTACGAAATAGTTTTTTTATTGGATAAAACAAAATTGAAGTTAGACAACCAGGGAAACATCCTTGGCTTTCTTCGGCTGTTAAAGCCTTTAAGTCTTCGGTGCTTAAGGTTTGCTTGTAGGTTTCTGCTAATTTTCGCACCATTCGTTGTTGAAAATAAGCCTTTGCCAAGTCATCAGCAAAAGGAATAGGGATAATTGGTGTCAGCCCCATTAAGATTGAATGCGAAGAAATAATCTCGCTACTTTTTTTGTCAGTCATTTTTGTCAGTCATAGGGTTTAAGTTTTTTTAAGCTCAGGAAATGTTTCTTCTATTGCTTCTACTAACATATCAGCTAAAAGATTATAAGTATGCTCTCCTTCGATTGCTGATGCTTCGCTAGGCATACCAAAATAAGCCTGGTCACCTCCAGCATCCTTAAAAGTGGTTACCCCTGCTCGAATCGCATCAGAGAGGCTTATATTATTAGCAGGTAAATTTTGTCTTATTTCTTCTTTTACTAGACTAGGACTAACAGCCATTACTAGGGAACTTTCATAGCGTCCTGCATGACAAGCACCTGAGCGAAACTCTTCTGTTAGGCGGCTTGCCCATCGTCTACGGCATTTATCAGGGAAAGATACTTTTATTGAAGCCTCTTCTTGGATTCTTTGGCAAGCTTTTACTATAGATCCAATATGCTCAGGCTCAAGATGACTATTAGCTACACAAATATAGCGGAAACCTTGTTTAATTAGTGATCGAAAAATATCTACCAGCACTCTAATAGCAGTTTTTTTACTAAGTGAAATTGAGCCAGGAAAATCTAGAGAAAAGTCTGTAACGCTATAGGAAATAGTTGGTAAAACAAGTGTTTTATATCCCAAAGAGGCTAGCTTGCTAGCTGCACGATATGCCATTTCTTGTGAAATAATTGAGTCAGTAGCAAGTGGCAGATGAGGCCCATGTGCCTCGGTTGACCCTACAGGAAGTAGTAGAATTGTATCTTGTTTTATATATTCAGCAATTTCTACCCAAGTTTTGTTTTGAAAGCTATATTCAGTCATATGACGTAATATTAATCTAGATATTTTATTATAAAATTATTGACTAGGAGTATTAAAGCCTTGGATTTGGCTAATATACTTTTCAAACATACTAATAAAAATATTAAGTTTTTCTTCTGTTTGAGCGTTAGCATTAGCTAATTGAAGAACTTCAGTGCTAGTTTTTTCTTGAAATTTGGCTAAAAAAACTACATTGTTATCGGTCTTTTCCTGTATTGTTACAAGTCTTTCTAATAAGTTAGTTAAACGTTCTAAAGAATGAGCATTCGCTACAGCAATATCTTTAAGCGCGAGCATGTTTTCAGTAAGTTGCTCTATTCTAGAAGCTAATAAAGCTTGTTGCTCAACAATAAACTCTAAATTTTTTTTAAGCTCTTCATTAATCATAACTTTGATCATAACTTTTTTGGTTAAAAAACTTTGGGATGATAATTTGCCAAGCATTTTATCATATTAACTATATTATATAAGCTCATTTTTTAGTGTGTTACTCTAAAATCAACCTTTCCTTTATTTTAACCAATTGTGTTTGTTACATAGATTGTTGTATTCTTTACTTACACACAATCTAGTTTTAGCTTAACTCAAGAAGATTTATTTTTAGGTATTTTGACCATAGCGAGTTAAATGATATTTTGCCCTTTGGTGATTTAGGAGGTAAAAATGTCTGACAATGGCATAAAAATAAGAAATGTTGTTAATGTCCAAGAACGCTGTGACGTTTGTCACCAATCTGACATGTTTGATCCAGAAACACAGTTTTGCGAACGTTGCCAGCATATTGCTTTGGTTCAAAGTAGTAGAGAGGACAAATTAAATGCTGCACCATTACCAGAATTTTTAGCTCGTCGGCTTAGTTCTAATATCGCAATTCGCTGCCGTAACTGTGATCAATTTATTATGAGTAGAGATACGTCATGCCGTCACTGTGGCGTTTATGTGAGATTTGATGAATCTGCACAAGATATTCAAAGTGAAAGGTTTTTAATTGAAGCTTTTGAAAGGCTTAACAATTGCAAATCTGCCTCAGGTTTAAGCTGGGAATATTTAAGGTTTCATTTTTGGTTTTTCCCTTTACTCTTATTTACTCCATTAACTGCCATAGGATCATTTGTTTTGTTTGTACGTACTTTGTGGTTAAGTATCCGTTGTTGGATTAGGCTTTCTTATTTCAAAAAACTTCCTGATGGCAGAATTGCAGAAGGATACAAGGATCTAAAACACTCTTTGGGTAAGAGTGCTGGAGCTTTTTTAATTACCGCTACTTTAGGGGCTGTAATTGCTTATAGTGGGGCAATGATGCTACCAATATTTTGGGATAACTACTCAAGAGGCCAAAAAGAATTTAATACAGGTCGCTATGCAGAGGCAGAAGCATTTTTTGTTAAAGCTCTAGAAAATAGTCCTAATGATATAGACGTACATATCTATTATGCTCGCTCTATTTCAAATCAATATGTTAATGATTCAAATGCAGATAAAGAAAAAAATCAAGCAACACTAAATCGTGCTGTAGCAGAATTTCGTAAGATTTTAGGGTCTACAAAAGACGTAAGTAAAAAAGATATTGTATATCTAGAGCTAGCATCTATTTATAAAACTATTGGTAATCGTGAAGAGTATGAGCAATGGCTTTTAGCTAGAGCACGTATTGCTGAGCAAATACCAAAAAATCAAGCTGATAGCTACTTAAAACTTGCTACTGCTTATGGCAATGATATTTCAGACATAATGCAAATATATATTGTTAAAGAAAGATTAGAACGTACTTATCAACCAACAAACACTTGGAAGGCAGAAGATATCAAACAATTGCAATCTTCTGCTAGCAAATCACTTTCTTATTTAGATGAAATTGAAACAATAAACTCTCAAAATATTGAAGCTAAAACGTTAAAAATTAATCTCTATCGTGCTTTTGAAAAAATCGGCTTAAATGTTGAAGAAAAACAACAGGAAAACAATAAAATTTTTGAATTTACTTTTACTAATAAATAGGTCTAGAACATCAGCTTTTTATGAGAAGCGTGCATCTTTTTGCTGCAGTAATAACATTAGTTATTTTTCTTATATCTGGTGCTTATATGCGCGCATATTTTCCTGATATTTATCACAATGATCAAGTTATTAGAGGAGCATTTCGAACTACACATATCTATATTTTATTCAATGGGTTGTGTCACTTATTATTAGGAACATATCAAGTTATCAGCCAAACTAAAAAAGCCTATATTTTACAATGGATTAGCTCTAGTCTCATTATGCTTGCTTCGCTTTTGCTTATCATTGGCTTTTTTTATCAAGCTGGTCAAGGAGATGACT
>CAZHXL010000006.1:34296-40053 GCA_964536575.1 uncultured Clostridia bacterium
ACTCTTTTAGACGCTTTGGAGTAATAATAACTGCCTTAGGTGTAGTAGGGCATGCTTTAGCTAGAATTAGAAAAAATAATCTTTAGAAATTATTAATTATGCTAAAAAAACAGTTTTTGCATGCTAGTTGGTTAATTATTCTTTTAATCCTAGCTTTGATTAGTAATATAAAAGTAGACGCAAAAGTGCCAGAAAACACAATTACTGCTACTGACTTAATACAAATAAAACAAAAACTAGTAGATTTGATAAATGAAGGTCGCCAGAGTTTGCAACTCAAGCCTGTAGCAATAGATGAACTTGCTAGCCAAGTAGGTGAGCGGCATTGTCAAGAAATGCTAGCAGAAAATTATTTTAGTCATTGGAATATAGCTGGCTTAAAGCCTTATATGCGTTACTCTAGTGCTGGTGGAACAGACGCATTAATGGAAAACCTTTCTCAAGGTGGGGGCTATTATAATAATTTGGAACGACTAACAAATGTATTAGTAGAAATGCATTTAAGGATGTTTAATGAAAAACCTCCTAATGATGGTCATCGTCAAGCCATTATACATCCTCAAAATACACATGTAGGAATTGGCATTGCCTTTGATGAAGGGCAAGTAAAATTAGCAGAAGAATTTATTTCTCGTTATGTAGAGATAAAAGAAATTTCTTCTCAAGTTAAAGCAGGCAACCAAATTGATATTGCTGGTAAAATACTTAACCCAAAAGAATATGAGCTTGCAGGAATAAGTGTTTTTCATGAACCAACCCCACAATCTTTAACTAGAGAAGAACTTAATAGTCGTGGGAGTTATTCTTTGCCTGAAACAGAAACAATATTAAAACCAATGGTTTATGGGAATGTTTTTTATACAGATGGGTCTAAAGGAGAAATAGACTATAAAAAAACTAGTGGCAAATTTTCTTGCCAAGTCGTTTTTGCTAAAGATCGTAAGGGTATTTACACCATAGTAGTTTGGTTGAAAACAGAAAAAGAGAAATTCCTAGCAACAAATATTTCCATAAATGTCATGTAGGGGCGAACCTATGTATTCGCCCTTTTTTAGAATCAAATCCCAGGCATTATAAAATTAATAAAATAAGGGTAATATGCGACGATTAATTTTAATTTCTATTTTAGCAATTATAGTTTTTACTGGCTGCACAGGTGTTTTTTCCCAAGACGAAGAAAAAGGAAAAGTTCGTGTAGGGATTGTTTATGATATTGGTGGCAAAGACGATCGTTCTTTTAATGCTGCTGCTTGGGAGGGAGTAAAACGCGCTCGTGACCAAATGGGAATTAAGCTTAGAGATGCTGAACCTGGAGATCCTACCTCAATAGAGCCTTCTTTACGTGCTTTTGCTGAATTAAAGTATGATTTGGTTATTGGAGTAGGTTTTGCACAGTCTCCAATTATTGAACAAGTTGCTAAGGATTACCCTAATATTAATTTTGCAATTGTTGATGGATTTGTCCTGCTGCCTAATGTCTCACCATTGCTTTTTAAGGAACATGAAGGATCTTTTTTAGTAGGAATGATTGCTGCTAGCAAAAGTACTAATGGGAAAATCGGATTTGTTGGTGGTATGGATATTCCTTTAATTCACAAATTTGCTATTGGATATCAGGAAGGGGCTAAATATATCAACCCTAACATTGAACTAGTGGAAAACTATGTTGGTATTACTGATAGTGCTTGGAATAACCCATCTAAAGGTAAAGAGTTAGCAAAAAACCAATATGATAATGGTTGTGATGTAGTTTTTCAGGCTGCTGGTAACTCTGGGTTAGGGGTTTTTGATGCTGCTGAAGAAGCAAAAAAACTTGCTATTGGTGTTGATTCTAACCAAAATGGTGTTAAACCAGGTTTTGTCCTCACAAGTATGCTTAAACGGGTAGATGTGGCGGTTTATAGCATAATTCAAGATATAGTTGAAAAACGTTTTAAGAGCGGTATTCACGTTTACGGATTAGAAAACGAAGGTGTAGATTTTGCCATCGATGATAATAACCGTGCTTTAATACCATCAGACGTAATTGAAAAGGTTAAACGAGCTAGAGAGGAAATTATTGCTGGCAAAATAAAAGTTACTAATGCAATGGAGAAATAAAAAACTTTGAAACCCCCCAAAAAATTTAGTTCTGGAAAAACTGGCTCACTTATAACTAAACAACTCGCTCACCCAGGTGATAGCTTTGTTTGCTCTCAACCTCTAGGTGCTATGTATACACCACAAGAAACGACTTTTCGTGTGTTTGCTCCTACGGCTAAGGAAGTTACCTTAAACCTCTACCACTCACCTACTGGAGGCAAAGCAGAGCGTTTTCATTTTTCTCAACACCCTACAGATGGGAGTTGGGATGTTAGCATAAAGAAAGATTGTCTAAATTATTATTATACTTTAATTGCTAAAGGTGATGATCCAGGCTTTAATAGCCGTCTAGAATTGATAGATCCATATGCTCGCGCAGTTACTGCTCATAATGGACGAGCAATAGTAGTTTTTGATGAGTTTCCTATCTTCCCACGTCCAAAGTTTTCTCCTTCAGATGCAATTATTTATGAGTTGCATATTCGTGATTTTACTATTGATCCATATTCTTCAATCCAAAAGCGTGGTAAATACTTGGCTTTTACAGAAGCAGAAACACACTTTTTTAATCGTCCAGATATTAGTACTGGATTAGAGCATTTGGCTGAATTAGGTATTAACACAGTGCAGATAATGCCTGTTGGTGAATTTCAGACTAATGAAAGTGCTGATGAGTATGGATGGGGTTATGATGTAGTCCATATTAATAGCCCTGATGGTTGGTATGCTAGCGAACGTTTTGACTCTCGTAGGGTAAGAGAAGTTAAGCAAATGGTTGATACTCTACATCGTCGAGGCATTAAAGTTGTGCTAGATGTAGTTTATAATCATACATTTGAAGCAATTAATAAACATATTTATAGTTTTGATGGTCTAGTTCCAGGCTATTATTATCGTCGTAAGCCTGATGGTACTTATTGGAACGGCTCTGGCGTAGGAAATGAGTTTCGCTCAGAAGCTCCTATGGCAAGGCGGTTTATTATTGATTCAGTTAAATATTGGGTCACTGAATATAATGTAGATGGTTTTCGCTTTGATCTATTAGGACTAATTGACCTAGAAACTGTTACTCAACTAACCGAAGAGTTAAGAGCTATAGATTCACATCTTTTAATTTATGGTGAACCTTGGGCAGGAGGAGAAACCCCTATTGAGATTACCCATAAAGGGAAACAACGTGAGCGAGGCTTTGCAGTTTTTAACGATCATTTTCGGGATGCTCTAAAGGGCAGCGTTTTTCACTCTCGTGAAAGAGGTTTTGTACAAGCAGGAGTAAATATTGAGAGAGTTAAGCAGGGGATTAAAGGTGCAACAGATGATTTTACTAGCTACCCTAGCGAGGTAGTTAATTATGTTGAATGTCATGATAATCATACTTTTGCTGACCGACTAATGCTTTCAACCTTTGATGATGGAAGTATTAGTGATCTAGATCGTAGAGCTATGAATAAACTTGGTGCAGCAATTATTTTTACTTCTCAAGGTATTCCTTTTCTACAAAGTGGCCAAGAATTTGCACGCTCTAAACTAGGATTAGATAATACTTACAATAAACCTGACGCAATTAATATGTTGCATTGGCAAGACAAATTACTTAATAAAGATCTTTTTGACTACTATCGAGGCTTAATTGCTTTACGCAAGGCTCATCCAATGTTTCGGCTTACTAGTGCTACACAAGTAAGAAAAGCTATTCATTTTCTTGACTCAGAACTTGGGCTAGTACTAGAAGAAAATACTATTGGGTATTTATTAATCGATGTTACAGGAAAAGATTCTTGGTCACAGGCTTTAATATTATTTAATGCTAGTAGTAAAGCACAGGATTTTCCGATTCCTAATGGCCATTGGCAAGTTTTTGTAGATAATAAACAAGCTACTTTACTAGCAATAGAAAACTCTTTTGTTAGAATAAACAAAAATATTGCTACAGTCCCAGCACGTAGCGCAGCCGTTATGGCAATAAAAGCTTGATGATATTTTTCTTTGTTATAATAAAAAGATCTACTTCTGGCTTTTTAAGTAATAGGAAAAATTTTTTCTCTTGCAATTTCAACTTAATAAGATTACAAGAAATAACAAATAAGAGAAACTAGCTAATTTTTTTATAAAAATAGCCTTAAAAGACAAAAAAAGTACCAAATTACACTATTATTAAAAGTTTTATCTAATTTATAGCGATTATTGCGCAAAATTCTTATATATCCTCTTGACGGATCTTAAAACAGATGGTAGAAATGCCCTGCAACAAAATAAGAGTTTAATTAATTTATCAATAAACTTAAATATAGTGCTACTTTAGCTTGTTTTAAGAAAAAGGAGGTCACTTGTCGGCGCGAGGATTTGCAGGAACTTATGAAATTGAGGTCAGGCTTGGCCCTCAAGAGGTATGTTTTTTAGAATTTGACATGCCAGACTCTGAAGAAGAATTGCGTAAGGTGAAACTTGATCCCCCTAACGCAGATACAGAAGAAGTAGTTCGCGGATTGGTATCTACAGTTTTTTCTTCAACAGGTGGTAGCCAAAATTCTCGTAATATTCAAATCTATGATTTGATGAATAGTGTTGCTTCAATTCGTGATGCAATAGAAAATGGCGAGACTACTAGTAGTATTAAGTCTAAACTAGAAAGCTCAGCACAAGATGACGTGGCTCGTATTAGTTTACGTTACTTTTGTTACTTAATGGACTTAGCTGCTAAAAATAAAATCTTAGAATTATTGGCACAGTTTTCTAAGTTTCTTTTTACTAAAAAGGAAGCTTTACCTAAAGCAGTTAGTGCTTCTAAATTAACTAAAGAATCCCCTCGTTGGGATCGTGTAGTGAAACAGAATGTATTAATTAGCGATGAACCAACACAGGATATAGAGGTTAGTTCTTTAGAGGAAGAAGTGACAGAAGATGCTGAACCATTAGAAGCTGAATGGGCTGAAGCTCCTACAGACATTGAGCCTATAGGAGAGGGTGAGTTAGAGGATGATGAGGTTGATCATTCAGAAATAACTTAAGCCAAAACTTCAGAAATAACTTAAGCCAAATAAAATACTTTAGGTGTGTTTTAGCTAAACACGCCTTTTAGTTTTTAGCTATTCTTCTAGCCATACAGAGACAGAACCCCCTTGACAAGGAAAATTGGCCCAGCCTTGTGAGTCAGATTGCACTTTTTCTTTAATATGTTCAGTTATATCAAAAAAAGTTACATTAGCATATCTAACATCCATCCACTTACTACTTGCAAAACCAGTGTTTATTACTACAGCCATTGCTCTTGGGTGTGCTCTATCACCTAGCCGAGTCCATCCTATAAGATGTGGGTGATCAAAATAATCTAGCTGTTCACCATAATTATAATGTTTTCGTGCCCATAAAAACCTGTTGATTAGCCAACTATGTGAGTAAAGTACTATTGGTGGTGTGTCTGGTAAGCTATTTTCATATTGAGCACCATAATAATCTGGGTAAAATACGCAGGGGTATCCATCAAGCCTAAGTAAAATTAGTGCATATGCTAGTGGCTTAAACCAAGGTTCAATAGGTGATTCTAGCGACTGGCAAGGTTGAGTATCATGATTATCAACAAATGTAACTGCTAAAGTAGGGACTTCTTTTACCAAGGTACTATCAAAAATCTTACGTAAATCATATTTAGTGCCCAGCCGACTAGCCTGGTGTAAT
>CAZHXL010000006.1:40063-42719 GCA_964536575.1 uncultured Clostridia bacterium
TGCAGTGGCACATCAAAGAGTGACATTACTCCATTAGTTTTTTCAATATAGCTTTTTAGTTCTGTAAGATTTTCTGACCAATATTCACCAACAGCAAAAAGTTCACGCCCGCCAAAGTGCGCGCGTAAGTGGTTTATCCAATCACGAAAGAAATGCTCACTCAAAAATTTTGCAGAGTCTATGCGAAACCCATCTATGTTTGTTGAATCAACAAACCATCGTCCCCAATACATTAACTCACCTTGTACTTCTGGAACATCTGTGTCAAGTTCGCAAGCCATACGATATTCAAACTTACCATACTCATTAGGTACACCAGGAGGAAAGGTTTTATCTTTTAGGCGATAAATTTTACTACGGTCTTTAGTTTCAGCATTATAACTAACAGTATCAAAATGCCACCAATGCCATTTCATATTAGAATAAACATTACCACGACCAGGAAAATTAAAATGAGTACAAGCTAGGATTTGATACCAATCACTTTTAGCAATACTACGGTCTATCCAATCTACTTCTTGGACTCTGACAGGCTCTATTTCATCAGAACCATTTTTATGCTTAAAAACTACATCAGCATAAACCTGCATATTTTGGGCATGGACAGCTTTTATTGCTGTTAATAGTTCTGCTTTAGTCCCGTATTTGGTTCTTTTACTAGCTTTTTGAAAAAACTCTCCTAAGTCAAATAAATCATAAACTCCATAACCAACATCAATTTTTCCTCCTTGGCCTTTACAAGCAGGCGGCAACCAAATAGATGTAAAACCATGTTGGGCTAGGTCAGGGGCTTTTTCTGCTAGTTCTCGCCAGAGCTTACCATCAAAATTGGTATACCAGTGGAAAAACTGCATCATAACGCCATTAATTGACATTTTATCAATCCTTAAGAGAGGAACTTTTTTTGCAGAATTGCAGGATGACCTTTATCCGATTTAGCTAGGATCTGGGAAATTTTGCAATCTGCCTACAATCTGCCTACAATCTGCCTACTATAACCATTACTAGTAGAAAAAGAAAATCTAACTTAGCAGACATTAAATAATTTGAATTTGCTAATTACTAGATTTAATAGTAGATATAAGAATAAAGTTTAAAATTTTATTGTTTTTTCAAACCACTATTACTACTCAACGAATAGAGACATAGTTTTGTCTCCTACATCTACGAAGAACAGTGCTATGTTGCTTAATCTTGTCATCAACTAGACTTGTTTTGTACTATAGTAGTTGCGTTAATTGTTTTTAAGTTAGAGCGTTAACAAAATGACTAAGCTTAAAATAGCTGCCTCAACCTATCTTAATTCAGCTCCACTAATTTATAGTTTCTTAAAAGGAAGCTTAAAAAATACTTGCCAGTTTTTAGGTGATACCGCACCTGCTCGTTGTGCCGACCTATTAAGAGAAAATTTGGTGGATGTGGCTTTAATTCCTGTAATTGAATATCAATCTATTAAGCAAATATATTTAATTCCTGACATTGCTGTAGCTGCAAAAGAATTTGTTCAAAGTGTGATTTTAGTAACAAAATGTCCTATTAATAAGCTAGAGACTGTTACTTTAGATACTTCTTCGCGAACTTCTGCAACATTAATAAAAATTATTCTAGAAAAGTTTTATCAAGTAAAACCAAAATATATTACTACCCAACCAAATCTAACCGAAATGCTAAAACAAAGCGATGCAGCTTTAATTATTGGTGATCCAGCCATCAAAATTAGAAAAGAACATTATCAAACTTACCAAATATATGATCTAGCAGAGGAATGGCGAAAGTTTACTAGCCTACCTTTTGTTTTTGCTTGTTGGGCAATTAATCTACCTTGGTCTGATAACCAAAATAGTTTATCTAGATTCGATATAATTTCTTTGTTTACTCAAGCTAAAGAAGAAGGGTTAGGTTTATTGGGAGAAATTGCTAAAGATTATAGTAGGAGTTTGGAAATAGGAGACAATTTATTACTAGATTACCTAACCAACAGTGTTAATTATGATTTAGATGAAGAAAACTTAGCTGGGCTAACACTTTTTTATAAATTGGCCTTTGAATGTGGGTTAATCAAAGAAAATCGCATAATTGAATTTATATAATAAATGGGGATATAAACAATGAGTTTACTTAATCCAGTTGCACTTTACCAAGAGCTTTCTCAAGCTAAAGAGAATAAACAAGCACTGGCACTTGCTACTGTAATAGCTACTAAGGGTTCTACCCCGCAACGAGCAGGGGCAAAAATGCTTATCTACCGTGATGGAAAGCTTTCTGGCACAGTTGGAGGAGGTTGCGTTGAGGCTGATGTTGTAGGGGCAGCACAAAGACTAATGCGACAACAAAAAGCCCAACTTTGCCGTTTTGAATTGATTGCTGATCCTGGTGATCCTGAAGGTGATGTTTGTGGGGGGATTATGGAAATTTTTATCGAACCTTATTTGCCAGAATAAAGCTATTTTCGCCTTAAAGCTATTTTCGCCTTAAAACTATTTTCGCCTTAAAACTATTGTGCGAGCAATTCCTTGAAGGTCTTTTAAGGTTTTTTCTATTTGCCAATATGTTGAGTTAACTGAGCTTAACAATGCTGCTTCTTGGCCAAACCCTATTTCACAGATCAAGTAACCTCCTGAATAAACTATTGGCACAGCCTCATTAAATAATCTTT
>CAZHXL010000006.1:42729-44981 GCA_964536575.1 uncultured Clostridia bacterium
AAACCGTTTTTAGGGGCAAAGAGTGCTAGCTCTGGTTCATAATCGCGGACTTCTCTAGCTAGATCTTTTCGTTCATCAGGTGATATATAAGGAAGATTTGCACAACAAAAATGAAAACTTGCTTGAAGTGGGAGTTCTTTGACTAAATCGCTATGGAGCCAATTAATTTTATGCATTACTTGATGTTTCAAAGCATTTTTCTTGGCAATTGCTAAGGCTTTAGGAGAAATGTCTATCGCAGTAACTTGAGCAGAAGCTAGTTCAGATGCAAGTGTAACAGCAATACAACCTGAGCCTGTGCCTACATCTAAGATTTCTGGTTGATGAATATTATGTTCTTTTACTAGCTTTATAACTAGCTCAATGATTAATTCTGTTTCTGGGCGAGGGATTAACACCGCAGGGTTAACAATAAAGCTGCGACCATAAAATTCTTGATGACCTGAGATGTATTGAGGCGGTTCGCCTTTAGAGCGACGCTCAATAGCTGTTTGGTATTTTGCTACTAGCTCTAAGTCTAGGTTATCTTGGTCATGTGCAAGCAAATAAGCTCGATTACAATTAAGTAAATCCATTAGTAACAAAGCTGCATTATGACGAGCATCAGTGACACTTGCCATTTGGAGTTTTTCAGTTGCTTCTAGTAATAGCTCTTTGATTGATTGCATTAGGCTTATTTTGATCTTTTAGTTTTGGTTTCTAACCAAGATAGTTTTTTTCTAGTTTCTTCAGCAATGCCCAAAGCTGTTTTGATATCATCAGATAAAACTGTGAAATGTCCCATTTTGCGCTTTGGTTTGGCTTTTTTCTTGCCATATAAATGCAGGCAAACATTTGGGTTAGCTAATATTTCAGTTGTACCAAAAAAACGATCGCCTTTATGATCTCCTAGTATATTAACCATCACTGCATTATTAGTTAACATTTTTGGTGATCCTAGGGGCAAGCCACAAATTGCTCTGAGTTGTTGTTCAAACTGTGAAGACATACAAGCATCAATGGTGTAATGGCCGCTATTATGTGGGCGTGGGGCGATTTCGTTAACTAGGATTTCATCGTTTTCTAGTAAAAACATTTCTACACAAAACACCCCAACTATGTTTAAGTGCTGGGCAATTTTTTTAGCAATTTCTGTTGCTTGGCTAGCAACTTTGGTTGAAGTTCTGGCTGGGACAATAGTTGTGTCTAGTATATTGTCCACATGTATATTTTCTGTAACAGGATAAGTAACAATCTGTCCTATTTGATCACGAACACAAATTATTGCTAGTTCTTTAGTAAAATTAATAATTTTTTCCCAAATTAAAGTGCGATGATTGAGCGAGTGAAAGACTTGTTGTGCTTGCTCTAAACTAATTATTTTAACTTGACCTTTACCATCATAACCGCCATAAACGGTTTTAAGTAGGGCAGGGAAGCCCACTTGGTGAGCCGCTTTTTCTAGGTCTATAGAAGTGTAAATTGGATAAAATGGGGCGGTTTTAATTCCTATGCTGCAAACAAACTCTTTTTCTAAAATACGATGTTGTGTGGTTTTTAGTACATTGCTACTAGGATAAACTTGATAACCTGCTTCTTCTAAAGCAATTACCGCTTGAACATCAATATTTTCAAACTCATAAGTAACAATATCACACTTACTACCTAGTTTTAGTACTGCCGGAATATCATCATAATTAGCAACAATTTTCTTGTCTGCTACTGATGAACAAGGCGCATCAGAGGAAGGGTCTAGAAAAAAAATGCGATAGCCCATTTGACGAGCAGCAAGTGCAAGCATTCTTCCTAGTTGCCCTCCTCCTAAAATACCGATTTTGCCACCAACTTCAAGAGATTGTCTTTTGCGATCTACAGCTAGCATTTTAACCACTTATTTTAAGGTTTAATGGCGAGAAAGAACCCATCTTGGTTACCACCACCAAAAGATCTTTGTGGGCCATTTAAGGTGGGAAAGTTAGTAGATCCTGTTATTCCTGTCAAATAGATTGTCCCATTGTTTGCAATAAAAAAACTAGTTTCTCTTTCCATTCCATTTCCACCTAGGTAAGTAGATGTAATTGCTCGACCTTGTGGGTCAAAACTAGCAAGGTAAACATCACTTGAGCCACTTAAAGAAGTTTGTAATGCGTTTTTGGTTGGTAAATCACTAGAAGCAGTTGTTCCTACTAAATGAACTTGTCCAAGTGAGTCAACAAAGGAAAAACCAAAAGTAATTTAAACATCAAGAATTTATAGAATGCTATGACGTCCTC
>CAZHXL010000006.1:44991-63602 GCA_964536575.1 uncultured Clostridia bacterium
TAGGATTAATCTTGGTGACAAAGGCATCATAGAAAGAGCCAAAACCACCACCATATTCTGATTGGAAAGCATTACGAGTAGGAAAATCAAGAGATTTTGTTCTTCCTATTACATAAGCTGTTCCTGACCCGTCAATAAAAAAGTTAGTAACTTCTTGTCCTAAGCGACCACCCAAGTAAGTTGAATAAATTAATGTTCCTGAATTGGTAAGTTTGGAAATAAAAAGGGTTTTATCCCCAATTTGATTATTTTGGAAAGGATTAAGTAAAGGGAAATCTTGCGAGCTAGTTTCTCCTAGTAAGTAAATATTCCCGCTAGTATCAGAAGTAACTTGTAAAATAGTGTCTAAGCCTTTTCCTCCAACATAAGTACTAAAGCTTGGCATACCTACCATATTTATTTTAGCTAAAAACACATCTCCAGCATCACCATAAGCGCGTTGGAAAGTGCTGCCAGTTAAAGGAAAGTTGCCAGAAAAAGTCGTACCGCTTAAAAGTATGTCATTATTAGCATCTAGGGCAAGCCTTAAGTCTAAGTTAGAGTTTAGCTCATTTCCATTACCACCCAAGTATGTAGAGTAAATAAAAGTGCCTTGAGTACTCAGTTTAGCTAAAAACACATCATCAAATCCGCCTGAAGTGCTTTGAAAAGCATTTGCGGTAGGAAAGTTTTGTGAGCCTGTTTTTCCTACTAGAGTGATATTACCAGCATTATCAACAATAAAATCTCTAATATCATCAAACCCCCTACCACCTAAATAAGTTGAGTAAATTGCCTCTCCTCTAGGGCTAAATTTGGCAACAAAACCATCAGATGCACCACCAAATTTTTTTTGTACAGGATTACGTGTTGGGAAAGATTTACTAACAGTTGTACCAGCAATATAAATATTTCCTAGCACATCGAGCTTTATCCCTAAAATATTTTCATCGCCTATACCACCTAAATAAGTAGAAAAAATACCATCTCCATTGGGAGCTAGCTTAAGTAGAAAAGCATCAGAATCATTATCCCTAAAATCTTCTCTGTTACCATATAGGTTTTGGAAAGCATTAAGTAAAAGGAATTTTCGAGCAGAAGTAACTCCAGCCATATAAACATTTCCTGTATCGTCTACAGTAAAAGTAAAAGGATCATTTATTTCACCACCACGTCCTACGTAAGTAGAATAAATTACTTGTCCACTAGGAGACAACTTAGTAATAGAAAAAGCTTCAGTGCTGGTTTTTGTATAAGTCGGCTGAAAAGCATTTTGGGTAGGGAAGTTACGTGAATTAGTCGTCCCTAAAACATAGAGGTTTCCTGCTTTATCCATCTTTATTTGGCGGGGTCGCTCTTCATTAGCACCACCAATATAAGTAGAGTAGAGTAACTCTCCACTTGGACTAAGTTTTACCACTGTTAATTCTGATGCTCCTTTAGAACGATCTTGGAACGGGGCCTTTAAGGGGAAATTAGTAGAGGTACTATTGCCAACTAGGTAAAAATTTCCTGCCGAATCTATAGTGCTTAAAGTGAGACTATCTTGTCCATCACCACCAAAATAGCTGCTCAAGCTAAGGTTTGGGACACTTGCTTGAACAAAAGAATTAGCTTTGGAGCTAAAGTTTTTTTGATTAACAATGTTTTGGTTTGGTAAAAAGGGTAGGTTAATAACTGAAAATATAAATACTAGTACAATAGCTAATCTAAAACAAAACCAAGCTTTTGTTGAAAGCATAAATTTAACTCCTTAATGCAATATAGATTTTGATTTTGATACGTAATCACTACCAAAAGTTTACTTTTTTTGAAAGCGATCTGAAAGCAATCTAGCATAAAAATAAACCTACTTTCTTCTTAAGCTAATAAAATCAACCTTTTAGCAAATATTGTATTGCAGATGAAATAGCTATTTTAATTTTGAATTTTCCTGGGAAAATATATTGACGTCGGTGTATCAGTGTATTAGATTTCTAGTACACCGATACGGTAATACACTAAATTGTGTCTTATAGTAAGGTGATGATTAGAAAACATTTTATTTTTGAAGGAGTCTTGAAAGTTATGAAAAAACATTTTGTTAGTCTTACACTAGTCTTAACCTTAGTTAGTTTTTTTAGTTTAGATAAAATTACTGCCAATGATGACAAATCTACTAAAGTAACAACAATAGCTTCAGCCACTACCAATGTAACAGATCCAAAAGAAGTAAAGAAAAATGAAGAATTTGCAATAGAAATAACGCGACTATTTCATTCTGTAGAAATGACTTATAAAGATAGTGAAGGAAATGGTAATTTTGGGAGTATTGAAGATCTTTTTCGTGCTGCATATATTGATGGTTCGGTTGCTAATGCTACGGGTTGTCGTCAAATGACAGAGACTCAGTACAATAATGTTTGCAAAGGCAATGGGGAAGCTATGAATGGCTATAAATTTCAACTCGTTTATAAAAAGGCTAAAAAAGGCAAGCCTAGCACTTTTGCCGCTGTTGCTTTTCCAGTATCCCAAACAGAAAATCATATAACAGGAAAATTAAGTTTTTATGTAGATGAAAGCGGAGTAATTCGATATTCAGATGACCCAAATGTTATTGCTCATGCTAAATCAAAATACGTAGGCGAATAGTTATTTTTTAAGAATTATTTGAAATAGAGTTAGAGTTTAGTTAAATTAATAAAAAAGGTAGTCGTGAGGCTGCCTTTTTGGCAGTTTATTAAAAAGGTTAAAAGCAGAATAGGTCTTATGCAAGAAAATATTTATCCAACACCTCAATGGAATTTGGCAAAGAAAATTGCTTTTCGTTTTGTATTTGTTTATTTCCTTTTATACAACCTTCCTTTTCCATTCAATATACCAGCAAACATATTTCCTTTTAATCTGTTAAACATTATTGGGGAAAAATATAATTCATTATTAGCCCTAATTGTGCCTTGGGTAGGCAAGCATATTTTGCAGATAAGTTATGAGGTTAATACTACTGATACTGGTAGCGGTGATAGAACTTTTGACTATGTACTAGTATTATGTTTTTTTGCTATAGCTCTGTTTGTTACAGTTAGTTGGACATTATTTGATCGAAAACGACCTAACTATGATTATTTACATCAATTGTTAAGGATTTATGTTCGTTACTCTTTAGCTACAATAATGATAAGTTATGGAGCAGTTAAAGTAATTAAATCACAATTTCCTTACCCGTTTTTGAGTAAATTAGTACAGCCTTTTGGAGATAGTTCTCCTATGGGTTTATTATGGACTTTTATGGGATTTTCTGAACCCTATAATACCTTTGCTGGTGGGGCTGAAATGTTAGGGGGGGGATTATTAGTTTTCCCTCAAATTACTACATTAGGGGCATTAATTTGTATTGGAGTGATGAGCAATGTTTTAATGTTAAATATGAGTTATGACGTGCCAGTAAAGCTTTTTTTGTTTCATTTAATTTTGATGGCAATCTTTTTATTAGCACCAGATTTAAGGCGGTTGATGTATTTATTTATACTAAATTATAAAGTAGAAGGAGTTGTTTTTCGACCACTTTTTGAGCGTCAATCACTTAATCGTTTAGGTGACATATTTGGGGTTGTATTTATTTTTATTGTAAGTATTGGTCTTTTATTAGAGGCTTATGAGGGGCGTAAAATTTATGGCGACTTAGCACCAAAGCCACCTTTATATGGTATTTGGGTGGTTGATGAGTTTGAGATTAATGGTGAGGTTAAAGCACCGCTTCTTACAGATGAAACTCGTTGGCGACGTGTGATCTTTGAATTTGCAGAGTCAGCAACTATACAAAATATGAGTGAAAAGAAAGATTATTTTATGCTTAAGCTTGATATGGAAAAGAAAACTCTTGAACTCGGTAAATATCAAGATGAGAACTGGAAAGCAAATTTTTCTTTTGAACAACCAAATCTAGAAACAATGACTTGGCAAGGAAAGCTAGATGATAAACCAGCACACCTTAAGTTACATCGTTTAGATGAAACAAAATTTTTACTTAATAGTCGTGGTTTTCGCTGGGTTAATGAATACCCATACAATCGCTAGTTGCTAAAACTTAGAAAAAAACGAGTCTAGAAGCTTTAATCTTCATTATAAAAGACTTTTTCTGGTGGGTTAGTATTGCCATTTTTTATTTCTTGAATGCTGCTTGTGAGTTCTTCCTCAGGATAGCTTGCTAGGAAGATATCATAGGTTTTTTGGGCTTCATCTGTTTGATCACCAAGTTGATAAGCAAAACCAGTAAAAGCTAATGATTTAGGATTAAATGGATCTAGGCTGGTAGCTTTTACAAAGGCTTTGGCAGCATCGTTATATTGTTTAGAATTATAAAGTGCTATAGCTAAATCTTGTTGAGCCTCTAGGTAGTTTGGGTTTATTTCCAAAGCAGCTTTAAGTTCTATAATCGCAAGTTCATAATTTTCTACTACTAAATAATCACCCCCTTTTTCATAGAAATCTTCAGGATCTCCTGATGCATTTGTACTGTTATTTGTACTATCAATGTTAGATTCATTGGATTGATTAGAGCTAGGGATTTCCTCGACTGGAGGTGGGGTTGAAGTAGGAGGTTGACTCTTAGATCCTAAGAAAAGCGCGCACATACTGCAACTTCCTGCTAGTACAAGAAAGATAAAAATTGCAGCAAAAATCCAAAAACTTTTATATGATTTTTTTTTCTGCGATTGTGGAATATGTGGTGGTACTTGTTGGAAAGGCTGCATAGGCTGTTGCATTACTTGAGGTGAGTAAGGATTAGGCTGAATAGGGTTTTGTTGTTGGTAAGGCTGGCGTGGTGCAGATGTAGGCTGCATTGGTTGCATTGGTTGCATTGGCTGCATTGGCTGCATTGGGGTTTGTTGTCCACTTGGTATAGGGGGCATTGATGGCCCAATATTAGGGTAAGAAGGCTGTTGTCCAGACATTGGTACATTAGGCTGTCTGGGTGTTGATATATTGGGATAGGGTGTTGGGTTAGTTGGTGTCCCTGGCATAGGCTGATTAGGGAATGTTGCTTGCCCTGGTGGTGTTGAATAAGGGTTTGGGCCTGGACTTTGTGGAAACCCTCCTAAGTTTGGAGGTTGTGGGATAAAACCTCTTTGAGGGTTAATGGGTGCTGACTGTGGGCTACTAGGAGTATTTTGTGTTGGAGGAATAGCTCCTAACATTGGTGGAAAGGGAGGCTGTGACTGTGGTGATGTAGCAATAGCAAGAGTTGGAGAGGTTTTTCCTTGGTAATTATTAAAATCTCTAATACCTTGCTCAAATTGCTCAACAAACTTTTGAATACTAGGAGTTCTCATATTACGATTACGTACAAGTGCATTCATAATTGCAGCTTCAACCCCTGGAGGGATCATAACTTGTGGGTTTACTACACTAGGAGGGATAGGATTTTCTGTTATCCTTTTTACCATAATTGATTGAGCATTTTCGCCAGAAAAAGGTAGCTTTCCAGTTAATAATTGGTAAGCAATAATAGAAAAGCTATAAATGTCTGAACGTGGGTCTAATTTGTCTCCTGCTAACTGTTCAGGCGACATATAAAGCGGAGTGCCTATCACCATTCCTGTTTGAGTTAAATCGTTACTTTTGTCGTCAACAGAGCGTTTAGCAATACCAAAATCTAGAACTTTTACCCAGTCATTTGCATCTTTTCTTGCTACCATTATGTTATCTGGTTTTAAGTCTCTATGAACAATATTTTGGTTATGTGCACAAGCTAAAGCTTGACCTGCTTGTCTAACTATCTCAAAAGTGCGATTTAACGGTATTATTCGCTCACGCTTAATTAAACTTGCTAGGGTTTCACCTTCAACATATTCCATTGCAAGAAAATACATTCCGTTAGCTGTTTCGCCAAAATCATAAACCGTTACTGCATGTGTATCATTAATTAGTGCTGACATTTGAGCTTCACGATTAAACCGCTCAACTGCATCACCATTTTGAGCCATATCTTCAGGAATTACTTTAATTGCACAAATACGGTTCATCCTAATTTGTTCTGCTTTATAAACGGCTCCCATGCCTCCTTGACCAAGCTTGGAAATAATTTTATATCGCCCTTCCAAAACAGTACCAATTAAAGAATCAAACATCTGTTTTTTTTCTTCTGGTAGTACTTCTAGTCTAACCCCATCTTGTGGGCAAATGTTGTCTTGATTTTCATACCTCAAATGGCAACGAGGGCATATTTTCATAAAATTTTCTCTATAATTTTGTAAATTTTCTTAATGAAGATTAAACCGCTTTGACAGGTAAAAGTCAACTTTAACCACTACTCTTAACTATAATATTGATAAATATCAATGTTATCAGATTTTATTTCCTAACATAAAAAGTTGATTTTATTTAAGGTTAAGTAAAATTTTTTCTAGTGCCATTTGTCTATTAATATTACGAGGTAGGTCACGTTCTAGTGCAATAAGGTTGCTAGCTAGATTGATAAAGAAATTACTAGTAGCTTGATTGACTAGGTTTAATAATTGATTGGTAATATCAAAATTAATAATCTCTACGTTGAATGAAACCTGTAAGTAGGCTAGATCTTGGAGTAGTACTAACAGTATTTCTAGATATAAATCAAATTCTTTGCGTTCTTTCCGCCCTAAGCTTTCTGCTAGTTTTAAAAGCCTAGGTTTTTGATTTTTTTGAATAATAATCGTTTCTAGCATTTCTAAACATTGTTTACGACGTTCTAAATACTCAGCAAGGTCAAAACTTAAGGCACGTCCAATGCTTCCCTGAGCAAGGCTAACTAGTAGCTTTTGCTCTATTTCTGGTCTAGGGTAATTATTATCTAAGTAATTTCTTAAAACACTTGCTGATAATGGGGTAAAATAGAGTTTTATTGTGCGAGAACGAATAGTAGGCAGTAAAGAATCTAGGCTAGAGGTAATTAAAATAATAATAGAAGTACTAGGCGGTTCTTCTAGGGTTTTTAAGAGCGCGTTAGCGGCTTGTTCTCGCATTCGTTCTGCGCTTTCAAAAATATAAACACGATAATTTCCTTCAAAAGGCCGATAATAAACCTCATCAATTACTGAACGTACTTGTTCAACCTTTATAAATTGTCCATCAGGAGTAATAGTACGAGTGTCAGCAAATTGTCCAGTTGTAATTCTTTGACAGTTAGAGCATTTATCACAGCTATTAAATTCAGAGTCTATATGAAGGCAGTTTAGTGATTTGGCAAACTCTAGAGCAAAAGTCTGCTTGCCTACCCCACTTTGACCTGTGAATATCAAAGAGCCAGCAAGACGCTCTAGTTTAATTGCCTGTTGCAACCATTGTTTAATCTTTGTATTGCCAGCTAACTTAGCGAGCGACATAATTACTCATTAGTGTTGGATAGAGTGTTTGAATTTTAGGAATTACTATTTTGCAAACCTGTTGAAAAATTTCTTCAGAACTCTCTAGAGCAGAAATAATTACAAATCTTTTAGGAAACTCTTTAGCTAGCATTAAATATGCTTGTCTAACTCGCTCATGAAAACCCCTATGTTCTTGTTCTAGTCTATCTTTCTTACGTACAGTCGTAGGGTTAGACATTCTTAGTTCAGCTTCTTCTATTGATAGATCAAAGAGTATTGTTAAGTCAGGAGTTAAAGCATCTGTAGCAATTAGATTTAATTGATTAATTAAATCTAATTGTAAATTACGCCCATAGCCTTGATAAGCAACTGTAGCATCAGTGTAACGATCGCATAAAACAACCTGATTTTTTGCTAAAGCAGGTTTTAATTCTTCCCAAACGTGTTGAGCACGATCAGCTGCATAAAGTAGGAGTTCTGTTTGGGAGGCTAATTTGTTATTATCAGGATTTAATAGAATTTGTCGGACTTGATTTCCAATTTCTGTACCACCAGGTTCGCGAGTTACTAGATGCGGGACAGAATGGGCTGCTAATAAAGCAGCCAACATTCCTAGTTGAGTGGTTTTACCACATCCATCTATGCCTTCAAACGTAATAAATATTCCAGCCATTATTTCTAAGGTAGAGAAAATCTTACTTGACAGGAGCAGTAGATGTAGCAGATGTCGCGGCGTGAGCTTCTTCTTTAGCCGCAGCCTCTTTAGCCGCAGCCTCTTCATCACTATTAGGCGGTAATTTTGATATTACCCCTTTAGGTAAAGCTACTGTTGAAATAGCATGCTTAAAAATCAATTGTTCTTGACTCCCCCCGTCCATAATAACAGAATATTTGTCAAATCCTTTAATTCTGCCTGTTAGTTTAATTCCGCTTAGTAAGTAAATTGTCACTTGTAGTCTCTCGCGGCGTGCTTGATTAAGAAAACAATCTTGCAAATTTGGTAATATAATTTTTTCCATTGTTGTTCCCCTTAGGTTTATTTTTAGTTTATATATTGGGAAATTTGACTTAACCCTAGAGTGTCCGAGTAATTCGGTTAAAACTATCTCTAGATTCACTCGAAAAACTAGCACAAGGTTGAGGAAATAGGCAACAGATATACACAGAATAAAAAGGATTCCTAAGTCTGGTTTAATTGCTTAAAAAATATAGTTTATCTCTTAAGGAAGACAATTTTAAGCAAAAGACTAGGGGTTTTTTGGTGAATATAAAAATATTTTTATGTTAGAATAAGCCAGTTTATAATCCTGCACTTACACTATATACAAAGTTAATTATCAGCGAGGAACTTATGAGACGTTTCATAGTGGCTTTTTCTTTCGTCGTATTATTACCTTTAATAGCACAAGCTTATACCTTAGTTCTAAAAGATGGGCGACGTGTTGAAGTGAGGGAAAATTACCGCATTGTTAGTGATATCGGAGTTTTTACTCTTGCAGAAGGCAATCGTTTTTCTGTTTCGCTAGATAAAATTAATATTTCTGCTACAGAACTAGCAAATGGAGAAAATGAAGGAACGTTTATAAAAAATGCTGCTGAGCCTCTAAAAATAACAGATAAACCAGTAAATAATGACAAGCCAATTATAGACCAAGACCCTATAGCTAGTTCTCGCCCTATAGGACGTAAGATTACTAATAGCGATTTTGATCGCTATCGAGTACGCCGTGAAGAAATGCTGAAAGATTCTACTAATCGTGCTAATGCTAAAGCTGCAACTCAAGCAAACACCCCTGCTCCTGTGCCAAATGATAATACTGAACGTGATACAGCATCGTTTTTAGCCGAACATCGTGAAAAAGAAAAAAATAGAGAAGAATATTGGCGTGGTAGATCACGAGCATTACTAACTGAACTACGAGTTCAGGAAGAACAAATAAACTCTCTTCAAGGACAAATAGAAGACAGTAGACGGTTTCAACCTCCTGCTTCAACCGTTTCTGTTTATAGTGCACCTGCTCCTTATGTGTATCCTTATCCAGGTGTTAGGATTGGAGGAGTTCCTATTGGGATTGGTGGCCAACAATCTAGTGGTGGCAGTGTAGTAATCATTAACCAAGATCAAGGCAGTAGAGGTCGACCACTACAAGAACGCTTAGTAGATCTTAGGCTAAAATACCAGGAAACCTTAGTTCGTTATCAAGAAATGTGTGAAGAAGGCCGTAGAGATGGAGCCTTCCCAGGCTGGTTACGCTAATAGTTAATTTAATAAAATCTATAGAATCTATATGCTTAGCCTTAGTAGCAGTTGTTTAAGTAATAAAATTTTGTAAAATTGTTGAGTTTAGGAGGTAGTAATGAAGTTGCAATGGCCGTTAGTCTTTGGCTTTTTACTAGTATTAAGTATTAATTTTGTAGCTTTTGCTCAAAAGCCTAAACAACTTACTAATGATGATTTTTCTTCTCCTGTCTCACCAACTACCCCTAGTGTCACTCCTACAGAGGATAAATTAAAATCAACAATAATTTTCTTAGAAAGGTCAGGATGTTTGGGCCCTTGTCCTGTCTACAAACTAACAATTTATGGTTCTGGCAAAGTGGTTTATAAAGGCGAAAAATTTGTTAAAATATTAGGTGAACGTACTATAAATGTTGAAAGACAACAAATTGAAAAGCTTGTAGCAGATTTTGAAAAATCAGGCTACTTTAACCTAGAAGACAAATATGAAGGTGGCCCAACAGATGCCACTTCAGTAGTAACTTCTATTACACTTAGTAATAAAAAGAAAACTATTAGTAACTACCATGCTTCTCCTACCTCACCAGCAATATTAAGAGACCTAGAAAATAAAATTGATGCAATAGTCAATTCTGGGCAATGGATACAGTAAAAGACAAGTCTTGCCAAACATTAAAACAAAAGTTATATAAAATATAGCTTTTTCACAAAGGAACTATATGATTAGAGCAAAACTACATTCTGTAGGAGGATCAATAGACTTAAGAATCCCAAAGTCAATAGTAGAAAGTCTTGCACTTTCTGCAAATATGGAAGTGGACTTATCTATTACTAACGGTTGCCTCATTGCAAAACCTACTTCAAAGCGTCCACGATACACATTAGCTGAACTCTTAGCTAATTGTGATTCTTCTGTCCCAATGACCAGCGAAGAAAGAGAATGGCTTGATACTGAAGCTGTCGGAGAAGAGCTTATTTAATGGAACGTGGTGATATTTACAACGTCAACCTAGACCCAACACAAGGGCGAGAACAACGAGGACAAAGATATGTTCTTATCATTTCACCCTGTGATTTTAATAATGTGTTTGGAACTCCATTAATCTGCCCTATAACCCAAGGTGGTAACTTAGCACGTAGCGAGAGCTTTACCGTACACTTAACAAGATTAAAAACCCAAGGTTTTATTTTATGCAATCAGCCCCGCGTAATTGACATGAAAGCACGCGGTGGCAGATTTGTAGAGAAAGTACCACAAGACATCATTGACGAAGTTCTAGCTAAAGTTACTACTCTAATTGAGTAAATTTTCTAGAAGTTTTATCTTAGCTAGGGCTTATTCTAGCAGTGCCTCTACTACTAAACCTTACTGTTAATACAGCAAATACTACTACTATTAATAAAGCAGTTGCACTAGTAAAACTAACCGTTTCACTAATAAAAACATAGCCTAGTATTGCTACTACAGGAAGGCGAAGAATTTTAATTGTCCCAGCATGTAATGCTCCCATATGTTGAATACCATAATAAAGCGTGCTAACTGCTAAACCTACAAAAAGTCCAACTATTGATCCAACACCCAATCCAGTTAACCAATTGCTTGATTCTCCAGCCAAAGAAGAACTTCCTAATGCTAAAAACATTATTAACGACAGAATGGCTAAGACAATCTGCATTGCTAAAACAAAAGAAGTAATACCTTCTTTAGGCACAACTTCACCAGCAACAAGCGATAATCCTGTACTAGCTATTCCTACAGAGCTAATTAGAATTGCTAAGCCACCAATTTTTTCTGGCCATTGTCCAACTGTCACACAGCTTGCTATGACTAGTATTAGTAACGATAAAGTGCTTTTAATAGATAGACTACGACCTTGAATAAAACGATGGCCAATCATTAGTGGAAGTAGTGAAAGAGGTTCAATTAGCCCTACCAAGGCAGCAGGGGCAATACGAATTGTTAAATAAAATGATAGGCCACTTAAACCAGAAAGTAGAATAGCAGGCCACCATTTACTCCAATTAATTTGAGAAAACCTAGCACCAAAAAATACTTGAACCAATGCTGCTACACTACATTGAGCAAAAGCAATTAAACCAGTAGACAAATTAGCTTTAGCAGAAAGTCGTAGCGAAATAGACTCTCCTGCAAACACTAGCATAGCAAAAACCACTGCTAAATAAGCAAGTAATGAAGTGTAGGATTTGTTTTGATCTTTATCAGAAAAAGTTTTTGGCATATGAGTAGCTATTTAGGTGGATAGTGACTAGCAATACTTACTCCCATAATTATAATAAATGCCCCAAATATCAAACATAAAAGTAAAACGATCATTTCTTGTACTACAGGGTATTTTTTCATAGCTAGCAATGATAGCCAGGCAAGAGCTAAATAACTTATTGCTAATATTATCCAAATCAGCCGAGAAAGGAAGGTTTCATAAGTACCAACGCCAATAATAATGACTGCAAGAAAAACTACTAATAAGAAGCTAATAACTATAGTTCCGCTTACTGCTAAAAAATAACTAAATGGCATTAATTGCCGTGTTTGCTGGGGTTCTTCTATTACTGGAAAATTATTTTGCTTTAACTTGTGTATTTCTAAACTAGTATCGCAACGTTGGCAAAACCCCTTTGCAGGATCAAAATAATCAGATTGATGGCAAGTCTCACAACGTGAGGGTAGGGATTTGGCCTTGATTTGTATTTTTTCCATAGAGTTAATCATCTACTGCTTTTTTTTCTTCTAGCTCTAACCATCGTTGGTAAAGCAGATCGGCTCTTTCTTTAGCTTTTTCTAATTGCTTACTTAATTGGGCAAACTGCTCATGACTATTACCTAATCCGTGGCTAATTGGATCGCTAAGTTGGCTTTCTAGTGTGCTAATTTCTTTTTCTATTGTTTCTAGGTGTAACTCTGTTTCTTTTAGCTCATGCTTTTCTTTATAGGAGAGTCTAGCACGATTAGTGGCTTTCTTTTCAGTATTTGCTAGGACAGGGGTTTTAGCTGTTTGCTTTTTTTCTGCTGTTTCTATTGATGACTTATCTGCTGATAATTGTTTGCGTAAACTGTAATTACCTGCATAACGAGTTATTTTTCCATTAATTTCAAAAACTAGTAGGGAAGTAGATACTTTGTCTAAAAAAAAGCGATCGTGTGAAACAAATAAAACGCAACCTGGAAAATCTATTAAGGATTGTTCTAACCATTGTAGGGTTTCAATATCTAAATCATTGGTAGGTTCATCTAAGACTAATAAATTAGTATTTGCAAGTAGTAGTTTGGCTAAGACCAACCGATTTTTTTCTCCACCGCTTAGAGTATGTATTTTACTTAGTAATTTTGAGTTATCGAACTTAAAATCATTTAAGTAGGAACGTACACTAAGAAACTCTGAGCCGACTTTAATCATTTCTGCATTTTCTGCTAGATATTGCCAAACGGTTACTTCTCCATCTAGATCTAAACGATCTTGAGCAAAATATGCAATTTCTGTGTTTTTACCTATTGTTATTGTTCCTGATGTAGCTTGTTCTAATCCAACTAATGTGCGAAGTAGGGTAGTTTTTCCACAACCATTTGGGCCTACTAGGGCAACCCTATCCCCTCTTACCATAATAAAATCTAAGTCTCTTACCAAAACTTGATCCTGATAATGTTTAGTAAGTTTATTGGTTTCTAGTATCGTGTTACCTAAGCGTTTAGTTGTAGATAGACGGCTATGCAGTTGATATTCGGCATCTTGACGTGCTTTTTCGCGTAGCTCAAAAACATTTTGCACACGATATTTTGATTTAGTCCCTCTAGCACGTACCCCTTGACGCAACCATTCTTCTTCTCGTTTTAGGAGACTTAATAGTTTATTTTGCATTTTAGCTTCAGTTTCTTGTCGTTGTGCACGTTCGCTTAAATAGTCTGAATAACCACCATCATAGTTAACAACTTTACCTCTAGCTATTTCTATCATTCTGTCAACTACGTTATCTAAAAAATAGCGATCGTGAGTGATTAATAACAATGCTCCTTGGTAGTTATCTAGATATTGTTCAAGCCAAGAAATAGTGTCTGCATCTAGGTGGTTGGTAGGTTCATCTAGGATTAGCAGGTCTGGGTTTTGAATTAAAGCACAAGCCAAGGCAACACGTTTACGCTCACCACCGCTCAAGTTTTTAACTAATTTGTTATCCGCTTTTAAGCCAAGGTAACCAAGAATTGTGTCTATTCTATGTTGATATTGCCAACCTCCTAATTGCTCAAGACGTTGTTCGACTAACTCATGCTCTGGTTGTAATTGCTCTAACTCTTTTTGATCTCGGCAGTTAGTTAGACGTTCTGTGATATTTTGATACTGAGCAATTATGTTTTGAATAGTGGTTAAACTACCAGCAAGAGTCTCGTTAATTGTTAGGTTAAGCTCAAGTTTAGGTTCTTGAGCAAGTAGTCCTAGGGTAAGTTTTCTGCGTAATGAAACTGTACCATCATCAGGGTTAAGTTCTCCAGAAATAATCTTAAACAAAGTTGATTTTCCTGTACCATTTGCTCCAATTATTCCTACACGTTCATTACTATCGACTGCCAGTGTAACAGATTGTAATACTGGTTTTAGGTCATAAGTTTTGCTGACTTGATTAAGGCTGAGTAAATTCAACAGCTATCCTCCAAGAAAAAATAAATTATAAATATTAAATAAAGCTCATAATTCTATTTTAATTATACTAGTTGGAGCAAATGTAAGTAGACTTTACAGACAAGATGGGCTAACTTTAGCCAGAATAATTTTCCTAGTCATCAAAAATTGGGACATAAAATAGGTTACCTTTCACTAAAACAAACACATAAAAATTCAATAATCTTTAATTTTTATAAGCGAAGAAGCTGTTTTTGTGGTAAAAATATTGCCGTCATTTTAAATTAAATTTCTATCTTAAAGCGTGAACTGAAAATATTTTTACAGGGATAAAGTATGACTGAATGGGCAGAAAACCAGGCTAATAAGTTGTCTGGAGGTAATATAGTAGAAGTTATTGGTCTGACAGATATAGGTCGTGTGAGACAAAATAATGAAGATAATTTTCTAGTTGCAGATCTAAATGTCAAATGTATCCCTGAATCATCACAGTATTCAAAGTTTGCTATAAGTGACCGAGGCACTTTATTACTAGTTAGTGATGGCATGGGTGGACGTAATGCAGGAGAAGTAGCTAGCCAAATCGCTGTAGAAGTATTTCAAAATGAACTGCTTAACCGTGAGTATAAACAAATTGGAGCAGAAGTATTAGCAGAGATTACTAAAAAGGCTAATTGGGCAATTTGGTCAAGAGCACAACGTAACCCACAAGAACAAGGTATGGGAGCTACTTTAACAGCACTATTAGTAGAAAATGATCGTGCACATATTGTCCAAGTAGGGGATTCTCGTGCTTATGTAATTCGTAATGGTCATATTTTTCGCTTAACTAAAGATCAATCAATGGTGCAAACCCTGATTGATTCTGGAATTATCCAGCCAGACGAAGCAGAAACTCATCCTTATCGGCATGTTATTTTACAATCACTTGGTGCCGAACCTACTGTTTATCCTGTTACTTCGACTATTGATCTTTATGATGGAGATTGTCTCTTAGTATGTTCAGATGGATTATCAGGCATGCTAAAAGACGAACTATTACAAAATTTGATTCTTAATTCTCCAAATATTGAAACTGGTTCTCGAAGCCTAATAGATGCTGCTAATGCTCATGGTGGAAAAGATAATATTACTTTAATTCTTGCCTCTTTAGAGTATAGCCAACAATTTACTGATTCTGGCTCATTAGAAACAGGGACAACTACTGCGGAAATAGATTTTGGTAACCGTACTTATTCTTATCTTACTCCTACTTCAAAATTACCTACTACATCAGGAACTAGCCTGCAAGGTGAGCATGAATTGTCTACAGCAACCCTTCCATATGCTCAAATTACTCAAAAGACAGCACCTCTAACAATTCAACCTCCTTCACCTCCTTGCGAATCCCAAACTCCTGTAGCTGCTTTTATGCCTAATACTGGTACTAGAGAACGTGTCCTAATACTTTGTGCTAATCATGAAAGCTTGCTTTCTTTAGAATTTATGCTTAAGCCTTACTATGAAGTTATTACTGCAATAGATGGCGAAGAAGGACTGGCCAAAGCAATTACTGAGCAACCTCGTTTGATTGTTGCTATGGTTGAATTGCCTAAGATTACGGGTATGGGAGTATGTATTACGCTAAGAGGTAACCCAAGATTTCGTAATATTCCTATTATTTTAATTTCAGCAGAATATATTCAAAAAAAACATATAATTGAAGGACTAGAAAATGGTGCAGATGAGTATCTAGTAATGCCTGTTGATGAAAAAGAAATGCTACTGCGTGTAAAGCCACGTATTGAAAGAGCTAAGCAGATGGATACTCTGCGCTATGAGAGTGCTGTTAACGAAGCTAATAGTCTACAACTACAAATGGAAATGGAAATACTAGCAAAGACACGGCAGGAAATATTTCAAAATGTTTTAGACGTAGCTAGTGATGGTATTCTTATAATGGATACTGCTGGTTGGGTAACAGCAGTAAATGAGACCTTTATTAATTTTCATAAAGTCCAAAGCGATAATATTGTCGGTTTTGGTTATCGTGCCCTCTTAAAGAAAATCCAACACCTTTACGAAAACTCAGAACAGCAATTACAAAGATTTATTGAATTAATAAATAGTCCTGAATTAGTTGCTGAAGATGAGGTTAAAGTTAGACTTGAAAAACGCGGCTCAACTAAAATTAAACGCTATAGTGCTCCTGTAAGAGATGAGAGTGGCAAGGTTTATGGGCGACTGTTTATCTTTCGTAGTTTAGTGGTCTAGTGTTTTTATAATCTAATGTCTCTAAGAATAATTCCTGATGTCTCTAAGAATAATTCCTGATGAAAGTTTTTATAAAAAGCGTGTTATTACTGCAATTACTTTGGTATTTGCAGTGCTTTTTATTGGTGTAATGGGTTATCACCTTATAGAAAGGTGGAACTTTTTAGATTCGCTTTATATGACAGTAATTACCTTAGCTACTATTGGCTATGGTGAAACACATCCGCTTAGTACTAATGGACGTATTTTTACAATTTTTTTGATCTTTAGTGGAATTAGTATTATTGGATATAGTTTAAGCGTAATTGCTAGTTTTATTATTGAGGGAGAATTAGCTGGGATAATTGGGAGGCGTAGAATGCAAAAAGAAATGGAAAAACTCTCTAACCACTATATATTATGTGGGGCGGGTGAAACAGGCCGTTGCATTGCAGAAGAGTTTGCAAGAACAAAAACGCCTTTTGTCGTAATAGAACTTAATCCAAATAAAATGGAAAATATTGGTAGCCTAGGAGCACCTTTTATTGTAGGAGATGCTACTAAAGATGCTGTTTTATTATCAGCAGGAATAAAACGCGCTCAAGGGTTGGTTAGCTCTCTACATAATGACAAAGATAATGTCTTTGTTGTATTAACAGCTAGAGGTCTTAATAAAAACTTAAGAATAGTCTCGCGAGTAATTGAACAAGAGTCTGAACATAAGCTTCGTATTGCAGGAGCAGATACAGTAGTTTCTCCTAATGCCATAGGAGGGTTACGTATGGCTTCAGTACTGATTCGCCCTACAGTAGTTGGGTTTTTAGATCTAATGATGCGAGAGCAAAACACTATTCGTATTGAGGAAATAAAATTATCAAAAGACACTTCTATGATAGGAAAAAGTTTAAAATTTTCTGACATTGGCCATAAAACAGGTCTAATTGTTATAGCAATAAAACGCTTCAAATCAGATAATTATATTTATAACCCTAAGCCAGAAACCCTCTTTGAACCAGAAGACATTTTAGTAGTAATGGGTGATATAACCCAGGTACAAGCTCTACGTAAATTAGTAAAGAAGTAATAAACCTTTAAATAATATCAAGTAATCACCTTGATGGTTATTAATCATAATTATTCCACAACATTTTTAAGACGCTGTGGATTTTAACGCTTTATAGTTAGCTTGATACCTATACCTATTTTATTTTGAATATTTATCTTTTGGTATGTGATTTGTATTCGTTTGCCTAAGATATTATTACTGTAAAGAGGTAGAGAAGATGTTTTTATTGGGTGAAAGACTAGAAAGGGAAAATAAAACCATAAAGGCAATGATTGAAATATATTGTAAAAAAAATCATAAAAGCAATATAGGCTCTTGTAGCGAGTGTAGACAAATTTATGATTATGCTTCTTATAGAATTACTCGTTGCCCACACAAAGATAATAAGCCTGCCTGTACTACCTGCGAGATACACTGTTTTAGCCTTAAAATGAAGGAAGAGATTAAGAAAATAATGAGATTTTCTGGGCCAAGAATGTTAATCCATCACCCAATACTTTCACTTTTTCACTATATTGATAAACTAAAAGAAGGCTCACTAAAGAAAAGCACTAGCTAGTCTTAAATTCCTTTACATTTAATATAAATGTAAAATATTTTAGTGCTAAGTTTTGCTTTCTGTTTGAGCTTTTTGCTTTCTAGGAGTACGGTTTTTAGAAACAAGCGCGACACCAAAATCTGCTACTATCTGATTATCTTTTCCATAAAAACCTCGTAACGTGTCAATGTCTTTAGACATTTGGGCATTCATTTCTTTTAATAGTTTCTGAAATTTGTCTGATGCTTGATCTGCTTCACGTTGTTTCTTTTCATAATCCAAGCGAGCCGCTTCTAAATCGCTTTTCATTTTACGTCTTTCATTTTCAACTAGAGTTGCAGGGAATTTTTTTTCATTTTGATGCTGTGCAATTCCATCTGCGACGCTTTCAAGACGATGTAAAACATTTTGAAAGTTTTTTGGATTGATTCTTCTCATATTTTTATCACTCCAAATTTATTAATTAATATTTTAGATAAGATTTGTAATAACATAAATAGATTAATAATATCAATCAAAACATACTTAATCTTTATATAAATTAGTAAAACTTTTATTATAATAAAGTTGTTTATTAATAATTAAATTAATAATTACCAAT
>CAZHXL010000007.1:0-2089 GCA_964536575.1 uncultured Clostridia bacterium
ATGAAACTACAGCTATAGAATTAAAAAAAGCTGACCAACATCCAATAGCAGTATATCTAGCTAGACTAGCACCACGCTCTCGCATAGCAATGGCATCAACTCTTAGTGTAATAACGCGTATGGTATCAAATAGCGAGGCTTCAATAGAAACTTTTCCTTGGCAATCTCTACGCTATCAACACATATCAGCATTACGTTCTCAATTAGCTGAAATCTACTCACCTTCAAGAGCAAATGGATGTTTAGCTGCCTTACGTGGAGTAATGAAAGAATGTTGGCAACTTGGTCTTATTACTGCTGATGAATACAACCGAATAAAGGCCGTTCCTCCTGTTAGAGGAGAACGCCTTCCTAAAGGTCGTGCTTTATCTCGTGGAGAAATAAGAACTCTATTTCTTGAGTGTGCAAAAGACCAAACGCAAGCAGGAGCAAGAGATGCAGCACTTCTAGCAATACTTTATGGATGTGGACTAAGACGCTCAGAAGCTGTTGCTCTTGACCTTAAAGATTATGACCAACAAAATAAATCTCTTAAGGTAAGAGCTGGTAAGGGTAATAAAGAGAGAATGGTTTACCTTACTTCAGGTTCAGAACGAGCACTCAACAATTGGCTTGATATAAGAGGAACTATAGAAGGGCCAATATTCTTTCGTATTATCAAAGGTGACCACATAGCGAACAAAAGACTCACCGACCAAGCTATTATGTGGATTCTAAAAGAGCGTGCTGAGTCTGCTGGTGTAGCAACATTTAGCCCCCACGACTTAAGGCGTACTTTTATTGGTGATTTACTGGATGCTGGTGCCGATATAGCTACCGTTCAGCAAATGGCTGGTCATTCTCAAGTTACTACTACTGCTCGTTATGACCGACGCGGTGAATCTGCTAAACGTAAAGCTTCTGATCTTCTTTTCATTCCTTTTGAGTAATAAACGCCTCTTTATCCTTGAACAAAATTGGCTCTGTTCAAACGAAAATATCTTTTTGTTAAATGGGTTTTGAAGAAACGGTGCTACCTTTAATAATCTTGATAACATGTAATGACAAAAGTTGCTGGTTTCCTCCTACTACGGCAAAAGAAAAAAGCGGACTTTACCTAACTTTTTTGTAACGATACCCAAATTTTTTAATATAAGCGTCGAGGTAACCGCCTTTTGACTCTGCTCTCATTAACGCTATATATTTACTCTCTGGAACATTTAAATATTGATAAATACTTCCATTTAAGAAACCTACTTCCAAAATCTGCTGCTCTGGATCGTACCCAACATCTTTTAGATTAGATGAAGAAACTCTAATTCTATCCATAACACCCTCCATCAAACAAGAATACTAAATCGATAAACGTAAACAGTAAAAATAGGCCTGCGAATAGCAGTGGAACAGAAACATACGTTAAGCGAACAAAAAGTTTTTATTAATAAGCAGTTAGTAAATAAGCTTTAAATTCTTTAGGTGCAGCAATTAAAATAAATGTAGGTACTTGGAAAGCATCTAACACACGTTTAGTTTCTAACATAGCTTCTAAGTCTGTATTACTCCTACTCGCAGAGCCTTGCGGATGGGAATGCCAATCTCCAACATAGCCTAAAAATGAGTTAGTTCTTTTTATAATCTTGCTCAATGGTTGTGGTAATTTATTAGTTCCACCTCTTTTAAATTTAGAATGATGTCCAACACTATCGGGCGCATCGATAACTCTTGTAACATAGATAATTCGACGCTTTTTATGAATTAGGCCTATCATTAATCCACCAGTTTCTCTTGGACTATGTTTGGCTAGCTGCTCTTGCATGCTCGACGCTGCATCTGGATGTAACCGAATTTGCCAATCTTTTGCATCTTCAGGAAAAAGAACAATAAATGGTTTTACCTGAAAACTCTCAGTAGCTACTTTGTTAAATCCGTTATCTTGAGGAAGTATGTAGCTAATATATAAGTGTCCTGAAGAAGGATCTAGTTTATTGCTTAATACTGATCTCAAAGCCATAGAAATGTTGGCGGCGTGTGAGGACACAACATCATCGGATAATCGCATAGTATCTGACGCACAACTAATACCAATAGCAATCTCGTCAAGCGCTGGGCC
>CAZHXL010000007.1:2099-31782 GCA_964536575.1 uncultured Clostridia bacterium
GACATGTAGAGTACCTTGGTGTCTGGACGGAGGCTCGTCAAGCGCTGGGCCAACTAGCTGCTCTCGTTGCTTACGTTCTCGATTTAACCATTCTTGAATTACTGCATTATCTATTGCCATATCAAACAGTGAAACTTGCAAATCATCCAACCGTGGAGTTCGATTTAATCCTTCAATATAAAGTATTCCCATATTGCCAAAGTCACTAATTTCACAACGGGACACTTGTAAATTATCTGGTAGATAGCCACTGACTACCGCTTCAAAAACTACACCTGAAGCAGTAGCATCTACTAACAGTTTAAATTCACTCAGTTTTTCTTTTTTACTACCTATAACCCAATCAAGTGCGGAACTAGAATCAGCAACTATTGTTGAATTTACTACAGCATCAAAGATTGCATCTATTGCTTTCTTAACGGCTTTTGCTTTGTTACTACCATTATGGTTTGCAAGAAGAGCATGACGCACAAAGTTATGTGGATAAAGTTCGTCATAATCTACCAAAGTAAAGTTAACATAACCAGAACGGCCAAAGTGTAATTCTATCTTTGACCCTAAAGCTCCGCAGCCAAGAAATAATATTTGATCAGTGATGCAGTTATTATTCAGGCCTGCAATTTCTGCTGCTCTCTCTGGAACAAGAGGAAATCGGTGCAGAAGGGGTCCTACGAAAGCAGTTCCTGGCTGAAACGTATTTTCTTGCATTGCAAGTTCCTGCCCATTAAGTAAAAAACAAAGATACTCAACGCTGGATTCTGTATTAATTAAAGGTTGCGGTCGATTTATAGCGAGAATGATAGGGATACCATTTAAAAATTGGAGGTCTTGTCCGGTATAATCTTTTAAAGCAAGATCTAATAGAAGCCCATATTTCTGACAGAAGTTTAATAACCCTTCAAGCGTTGTAGGCAACTCTCCAAAGTAATCAACAGTGATATTATCCTTCTTTGACCAACACACAATGCCGATACACATTGGAGTAAGCGCATCATTTTGATCTACAAGTCGATTAACGCGTCGCGTCATATTTTTTATAGGCGCAAGGTTTGTGTTTTTAGCAAGAGGTAAAATAACTTCAACTGGAAATCTATCGTTAACTGATAAATCCAACGTATCTTTATTAAGGAAATCTACCCATAAAAACCCATAATCTTGATTGCCCCTGTTTGTTTCCCAGTTACTAATTAACAAATTCTCTATTTGTTTTATGTTGAATACAATGCTCCCAATGGAATTCATAAAACGTGTTGGTTCAAAACGATCACCTTCAGGAATAAGACGGTTACAAGCAGCATCCCTAAACCATCCTCTAACGCGCTTAATTAAGTCTTCTAATGTGTGTTCAGCAAACCAGTCATTTAAATTGCCTCGGTGTAAACAAAGCCATGGAGGCTGTCCAAGGGATACAGGGTTAAGATGAGGTAATTTATTGGAAGGAAGATCCTTACGATTTGATCTAGCTTGGGGTACCTCTAAAGGGTAGTACTCCCTATGGAAAACTAACATTATTGGCTCAAATGAACGAATATCTATTTCTCTTACAGGTCCTCTGCTTGGTAAATCAATTTTTAACTCAAATGCAGCTGCCACATAATTATCATTCCAGTGATAGAATTTTATATTTGTAGTAATAATACGGTTTAGTTCTTCAAAGGCCGATCTGATTTCTATTCTACAAGTAGACGGATCTATCTCTATGTAATTGCTACTAAAAAGATTATTGTTTTCTTCCATAAGTTCTTGGCTTGGTTAAAGCTGCTTGTGTAGCGCCTAGTGAAATTACACTTGAAGGGGTTGATGTCTCTTCCCGCACATGTCCATTGCTTGTTATAGAAAAAACTATTGGTTCAGGCTGGTCTATGGACGGATTTTCTGCGGTACAAATAAAATAATCTCTACCAACAAGTTCCTTGTACGATTCAGCAGCAACATAATGAGGGGGATTATCATCATCGTCTTTAATTTCTTTTGAAGAAGCTATAACGATAGCCCCAACACGACGTTTGTTAACAACATCAAGAGAACTTTTAGATGGAAGATCACCTTTACTGTAGGGTACTTCATTAAAAAATGACCAAGAACAATGATGAGGTGCGAGGAACAAATCCCACTCTAGAGTTTCTACATCACTTTTATCTAAGATCTTTTCCCATATATCCCATTTTGCATCTCCTCCGAACAATGCCAGTCCCGCGCGTTCAGTCTTATTAACCTTGAATATAGCTTGCAGTACAACACTTGTATTGTTCCGTTCAACTATTCCAGAATCTACGTCTTTCTTAAAAGGAGCATGTACAAAAAATTTAAAGTTTTCTTTAGATGAACCGTTTATACTACTAATATAATTACCTGGCGCTGTGGTAATAGCACCTAACCCAGAGGTTAATTCGGACTCTCCATATCCAATTACGCGTATACGATTTCCAGGTAAGTCTCTGCTAGAACTACCACTTCTATAAATTTCTATACGGCGTTTCGCCTCTTCAAAAAAAGCTTCAGCGTCAGAGGATAGCGAATCTTCATAGTTAGAAAAAATTCTCCTTGAGAACCACAGTTCACCAATAATAATTTTTTCTTCCTCATCCTCTTCTATTTTATAATCATCAGGATCCCCCAAGTGGAAAGTTTCATCAAAACCTCGAAGATGATCTTGGTCTGGGTGTGTGTTTACGAACGCATCAGTGAAAGGTCTATCATTGGCATCTCGGCCAAGTTCCGCCAATAAACTTTTATGAACATTGTACCGAGCTTTAATATCATTATCACACGAATCCTTAGTCAAATTACAATCAATAATAATTGTGGTTTTATCTTCTAATCGGATTAAAGAAGTATCACCATTTCCAACTGGGTAATAAATAATAGTAGGATAAACCATTTATAACTCCTCATTCGGTTAACTCTACCCGCAGTATTATTCAAAGTTAGGTAGACGAGATTTATTTGTGGAATCAGCTAATATTTTCCGATTTATGCAATAAGCATCGTAAGCCTTGATAACTTCAACAGCGAACCGTTCGGCAAACTCTCTTGTCCGATTAGTGAATACCATAGTTAAGGCAATGCTGGCCAAAATACCAGCCTTCAGGAGGTTTTCAATGTTTGGGTGTGCCTTTAGGTGTGTAGGTATTTGCTGTAAGTACCAATATTCTGCCCCAAAAAGAATTGCAGCAATTAATGAAGCGACCGCCACACCACGAAAAAACTGAAAATAAGCCTCAAAGATTTCTATCTTTTTTCCTCGGCCGAGTTCAATAAGGTTAATGCGAGCACGTTCCCAGGCTTTTTGACTCGCACAGGCAACCAACTCAAAATCATTTTCATAAATTGGCTTGTCAGGTTCTGTACTAAAATATTTAAGTTTAAATAAGATTCGTTGGCTTTTATATTTGATCCATTTAAACTCGCACAATATCTTGTTAAGTAGAAAATTAAAACGACCAGGCACACTGATCTTATCGAATTTCTTCTTATCATCTATTTCTAATAAGGTTTCTTTATATAATAATTCGATAGATTGAACACGATAACTATTTGAAATAACCGTTTGGTCTTTAAATAGCATAATTACGGAAGGATAGTAGCCTTTCCAGAATAACCATCTTAAAAATTTATCTGGTAACCATTGAGCAATGGCCTGAATTATATGCCCAAGGACAAAAGCAGCAAGAATAAATACGATACTAGCTAAAATACCATTTTGGCCCATAATTTCGGGAGGAGGTAAAGTAGAAGCAGACCAAGCACCAAGCAAAGCAAATTCTATTAATGCGCCTGGCAATAAATACATTAAAAATTCAAAATAACTTAACTTGTCAAACACGATACACCCCCGTGATAAATCACAAAAAGACTATAAATCCCATCTTGTACTTTCGTTGTAATAAGGTTATAGAAGCAGTTTAGCTAACAATGAAATAAGTGAGTCCTGTACTTTAACTTGATTGTCACAAACATATTTTATAACGCCACCCACATCGCGGTACGTTTTAATATTGCCGTGTTCTTTAGTGACAAAGATATAATCTCCAACATACTTTTTATAAAGATCTACCGCTTCTTGATGAGGGTGTTGCCAAGTAGAATGGTTTCCAGCACTAATAAGTACTAGTTTTGGTCTGATTTTTTGTAATGCTTCTTCAGTGATACCATTCCTAGAACCATGATGTGGTGCGACTAAAACATCAGAAGAAAGCTCTTTACCAAAATAGCGAACAATGGATGACCACCTAGACTGCTCACAATCGCCAGTAATCAATACTGAGAATCCGCCACATTCAAGTTTTGCCACAATGGAAGTATTATTTGATGTATCTGCATCTTCTGGGTGAGGACTAAAAACTGTAATTTTAGTATCACCAATTTGGAAACACCTTTGTTGATCAGTCCTAGGATGGTAAACATCATAACCCTTCGCCCAACGAGCATCTTCTTTGAGAATACGTTTGACCTCTTTAGCAGCTTCCGTTGTGTTTGGCCATGGTGGAATCCAAACAGTACTGACGGTAAAGTTATTGACAACCATTCCAACTCCAGCTGCATTAGCATGGTCACAATCCCAACCTGTTAACATAAACAATGAGATTGGACTTCTTACCAAGGCTTTATTTTGTAGATATCCTTTTACATATGTTCCATTTCCAGAAGAAGGGATATTTGCGTCGATAACGATATCCGCTTGGGGAGAAGTCCAAACACAACAATTCCCCTGTCCCACATTGAGCATATGAAAACGCGTTATTTGTCGTGACATTATCACTCCTAATTTGAACTACATCGGGTATTACTTTTATGGTGTTCGAAAATTAAATATAACCAAATAAGTGTAAGTTTATTGAACTTACGTAGTCTGATTGGTTATGTTATTTATTCAAAGGCCATAAAAGTAATGTTAGAAAAATTTTTTGTTCTCTAAAGAGCTATCATATTGTTAGCCTGTTTACTCCATAGGCAATCTCCATACCATAATTACTTTATATTTAATCTATTCCTGTTAGTTATGGTAAATAAACAGTTTACTGCTATAGAACACAAGTCACCCTCAGTTGCAAACAAAAATATATTTAAATTTCATAGCTAATAAGCTAGTATACTAGCTTATTAGCTATGATGACCAAAAATAAAGTAGTAATTGGATTATTAGGTTCTAAGTTAGACACTGGTAAGGACGGCCTGTGGCGACCTACACTGGCACTGTGTTTACAAGATGGTTTAGTGTTTAATCGACTTGATTTACTCTACCAAAAGGCTCACTACCACAGAGCAGTTGCCCTAATTCAAGATATTAATAAGGTAGCCCCTCAAACAGAGGTCAAAATGCATGAAATTCCTTTAAAGCACCCATGGGATTTCGAGGAAAACTATTCCGTTTTGCTAGACTTTGCTTCAAATTATCAATTCAACTTAGAAAAGGAAGAATATTACGTTCATATTTCTACTGGTACACATGTGGCACAAATTTGCCTTTTTATGCTAACTAACGCCAGATTTATTCCAGGTCATTTAATCCAAACATCAAAAAATGACAAAGACCCTAAAGATATTAAAGGAATACACTACGTCATTGATCTTAATCTATCACGATATGAGCAAATTGCTGTTAAGTTCCAATTACAACAACAACAAAACGTATCTTCTCTGAAAGGCGGTATTTCCACTAAAAATAAAGCTTTTAATGAAATGATCGATGAGATTGAAATAGTAGCTATTAGCTCTTCTGAACCTATTTTGTTAACTGGCTCAACAGGAGTAGGAAAATCACGTTTAGCAGGACTTATATACAAATTAAAAAAAGAAAAAAAACAACTTACAGGTGAATTCATTGAAGTAAACTGCGCTACGATCCAGGGTGATGGCGCGATGTCTATACTCTTTGGGCATATTAAAGGTGCTTACACTGGTGCTAACACCAGTAGAAAAGGGTTACTGAAATCTGCTCACGGCGGATTATTGTTTCTTGATGAGATTGCTTGCCTCGGCCATAATGAACAAGCAATGTTGTTACGCGCAATCGAAGAAAAAAAATTTCGCCTGATGGGTAGTGATAAAGAGGAAACAAGTGACTTTCAATTAATTGCTGGTACCAATAAGGATTTATTAGAAATGGTTCGAAGTGGCAGTTTTCGTGAAGACTTACTTGCTCGAATTGACTGTTGGAACTTTAAACTTCCCTCCTTAAGAGAAAGATTAAATGATCTTGAACCAAATATTAATTTTGAGCTTGAAAATATTACAAAACGATTAGATAAGAAAATCACTTTTGACAAAGACGCTTACTCTTTATATTTAAGATTTGCTACTTCTGATAGAGCATTATGGACTCACAACTTTCGTGACCTAAATAAATCTGTAACTCGTATGGCTACGCTAGCTGATGGGAGAATTACAGAAAACACCGTTAAACGCGAAATTGAAAGATTGTGTTTAGGATGGTACTCTAACCAACCTAAAACAAATTGTCCTTTATCCCAATTACTTGATATTGAACAAATTAACTCCCTAGATTTGTTTGATCAAATACAGTTAGAACAAGTTATAAAGATCTGCTACGAATCAAAAAGTATCTCTGAGGCCGGTAGAAAACTGTTTTGTCATACAAGAACACAGCGAAAAGTAACCAACGACTCAGATCGCCTAATAAAATACTTTAATAGGTACAAAATCAACTGGAAAATACTGTTTGATCACTCCTAGGCTTGTTCAGAAGGTTTCTTTTTATTCTTCAAATCATTAAGCTCTTTCTTAAGACTTATATAATTATTAATTTCTTTTTGTAGCAGTTCTGTTGTTGGAGGTTTTGACGCAAAAGAATCGCTATGGGAGTGTCCTTCAATGTAACGTGATAGCTTCTCAAAGTGATTGATAACTTTACCAATTATATCTTCATTCCAAACTATTTCTTTTAATCTACCAATAGAAATTCGTTCTTCAAAACGTCCTACTACACCACTAAAAACGTTATAGATGGTAAAGGCTTCATACGTAGTTCGTAATGCACCAAATCCTTGTCGTAGCAGTCTTAGCTGCTCTTCAGGGTTTGCTGCGTTTTTAGCTTTATTAAGTAACTCCTGTGCTATATTCGGCTTTAGGTAGTCTTTATCTTTCATTGGGCTATTACCACAAAAAACATAGCCTGGTTTATCATCATGCTCGCCGCGTTTGATCCAATGTGAGTCAACTTCCGATCCTACTTTCTCAGCATGTTCTTTCAGTAAATAAAGAAAATGTATATCGTGTGTAAAAATAATTACCTGACGATTAAGTGATTCTTCAGCTAAACGTTCCGCAATCACTTCTTTCCATTCTGAGTCCAGTGAGGTTACTGGATCGTCAAAAATAATACCTCTACTGCTTTCATCAAGCATAATTTCTGTCAAAAAATCCGCAATAGTAACTGCACGTTTTTCTCCTTCACTCAATACCCTGTCCAGCAGCAATTTGTTACCAGTTGCATTTTTGTCTACTTTCAGCACAAGCTGCCGAAGTGTTTTTCCTTTATTGGCTTTTGTATTAATTTCAACTTTGAGATTACGTCCCATAGATTCTAAATTCTTCTCAAAGGTTTCAATGTAGCGATCAGTCACAAGTTGCTTAAAAAGCTCATTTTGTTTCTTTGAAATATGTTTCGAATCCTTAGCAACTTTCGTAGCCTTTTCTACCTTTTTTACTCTTTCGATATAGTCAGCTATTTGCGGTAAATATTGCTTAAGTAATTGCTTATGGTGTAAAGCTGCCCTTTCTACTTTTAGGTTCTCAAGTTTTTGGCTTACTTCTTTCTTTTCAGAATCATTTTGTCGGCTGATAATCAATTCAACAAACACACGTAATGGTTCAATCACATCTTCACCAACTACTGATATCTCAGTTTCTACAAGGCTGTTCAGCATCCAAAGACAGTTTTGTTGTAACTGTGTGGTTTCTTTGACAAAGTATGCTATTTTAGCTGCTAGTTCTGGCTTAGTTTTTTCAAGGTATCTGTAAGCAACATGTTGGTTAATTAAAGTTAGATCTACTTTACACATTAATTCTCGTATTTGCTCAAGGGTTTTCTTAGATTCATCTAACTTTGCCTGAGTGTCTCCTGCTAGAAAGTCCCACAAATTACGGATGAGACTTAAAGCTTGTTCATCCAACGGTTGCTGACAAAGAAGACAGTGATCCTCTTGTTGTGGATAACCTTTTTCTCCTCTATTTTCTCCAACAGCCAAATTTTTAGCTGTTATAATAAATTCATGCCAAACATTACTACCAATACCCTTAACATGCCCCATTTTAAATTGGTCAACACTAATTTTTCCTAGGGCAGATTGATAGTGCCGAACCGTTGCAACGGTATTACTTATGCGTTGCGCAATATCTATATTTATTTTTGAGGTTACATCACTAATTTTTTCAACTAAATTATTTAAATCAGCAATGATCTGAGCGTAATTATCTGTACCCACAGTACTGAATTCTGCAATCTGTTGCTCTAATTCGCTAAGTCTCTTTTCTTCTGTAAGAGATAATGAAAGGCTCTCAAGATCTTTAATTCTAGTCTTAGAAGAAAGCCCTGAAATCACAGAACTTATTTGTGTATTCTCTTGAAATAGTTCACTAAACTTGTGCGATTCTTGCAATGGCTGAAGCCGCTCTTGCAAGCGTTTACGACATGCATCTGTTACGTCAACCAATCTGGTAAGATAAGAAAGCATATAAGGGCTAAAACTAAGTTCATCTGCTTTAAGGTGCATTTGAACGCTAACGCTATCAAAAACATAGAATGAAGAAAGTTCAGGGCACCCATCACCAATCTTGAAATCAATTTCATGAAACTGCTCATCTTTACTAATTACTAGTTTCGCTCTTTTCTCAACATCATTACTTATTCCTTGCAACACATTAGGTAAAATTTCTTTATTTCCTCGACTAAAAGCTACACAGTTCAAAATTCGTGCATAACTAGACTTGCCAGAACCATTAGCTCCATAAATAGTAGTCATTTTTGGCCCAAACTTAAGTATTTGCTCAGTAACTAATGAGTTAATGTTCTTTAATTCGGATATGCTATGCAATAGAATGGACGAGTTTTTGAGTGTTGTGTCTGTTTCACTCGGTGATAGGATAAATTTAATGTCGCGGCGAAGATTACTTTTTTCAACTAGATCAGCATCCTCCATCAAATACTGTAGCATTTCATCATAATCTGTTTCTAATATTTGTTGTCCTAACATAATCTTTTCAAGAGCTACCTTCTCCCAATAAGATAATGTTTCAGCCCATTTTCTTAACTCATTAATGCTCATTTACTATTCCCTCCAGAAATTTTCCCTTTACGAGCAACATTTATCAAGTTTATTTTCTTCGTTTTATTCTCATCAGTAAGACGAGCTATTAATGATGGAGAACCTTCAGCACCGTCCTCATACTTTGCTGGGCCAGCAAAACCATCAATATAAATTTTATTTGCCCAACTACCTTATTATTAAAAACAGGTAAATATTTTTGGAGCAAACGATGTTTACGGATAGACCAAGCTTTAAGGCTTCCAAAAAAATCGTCTATTTTTGCCTTTTTTCTAGGTGTTTTTGACTGGTTCACTCTAATATCTGCCCTAAGATAAAAACTAGGTTTCTATTTTTAATATATTTTCTACAATAAAATTATAACTACTAAATTCAACCCTATTTAAAAACTTATGTGCTTAAAAAATAATACTTATTTATTTGTTTATTGAATAGAAAAATTACTGTTAAGAACGTTTTTTTGAAGGAAATAAGAGCTTAAAAACAACAATAATCCGTTAGAAATAAGCCAAGCTTTAGCCCAATAGCCTACTATAGAAAATAGGTACGGAATAAATACTATAGGAGTAAGAAGAGAACTAGTGATAGCATCCCAAACTAGGTGGCTCGCAAAGCCTATACTCACTCCTAATATTAATGGTCTCAGAGTTGGCCTTTTACTCCATGTCCATAGCACCAATAAAATAGGGAATAATGCAGAATGGGTAATAAAGAAACGATGCCAACTCATATTAAAAATAAGAATGTCCCAATCCGGCAAAGGATAATGAAGGAATTGATATAGCCAGTCTATCAATGATCCATATTTACCTATGTGTGATGGTAGAAAAAATAATGCGCTTGAGCTAAAGATTAAAGCTATCCAAAAACTAATTCTTTTACATGGTAATTTTATAGATAAGAAATAAAACACCAGCACGCAAAATAGAGCAAAGCCAGCATGTTGAAAACCATTCCAGAAATAGCCAGAAATCATATTGAGTTAGACTTAAAACGGCTTACTAAATAAACCCCGATACCAATTACTACTAATATAAAAGCGATAAATTCCCATCCGTTCATTCTTACACTAACCCATATACTCATCTTTTTTATTATAAAGTACAAAAAGATTGATACCACAACTAGCAACAACACATTTTTCATTGCTTGCTACTCCTTGCTTCTAATATTGGTGGCTTATATCTATGGTTATCTACTATTGAAAATATTTTATGAATTATAGCTTAATTACATTAAAAATTCTCTACTAGAATATATAATTAATAATATTCTTTCAGTACTTAACCGTTGCTAATACCTTCCTTATCAACAATAAGCACTTTAAGTATTTTAGCTACAACTAATACTTTAGAGTCTGCTTCTTTAGCTGGCATATGGCCCAAAGTACTTTCTAACTCTTCAACACATATTTTTATTATCTGGCATTCCTGTTGTGATAGTTGCATATAATTTTAAGTTAAATACTGATAAATAACTATTTATCAGCTAATTAATTGGTTTGCTTTTATAAATAATTTCTGTTCTCTTTACTACCCTCAGAGCCTTATTAGCTGATTGATTTTATAAATAACTTAGATTCAGCATAAACTCATAAATAGCAACCAAAAACGTAACCTAAAGCATTTCTGAAGATAAATTTTATGGCTTACATAAGCCAACTTATAGCAAATAAAGAACTTTTATAATTCCCAACTATTAACACCTAAAATATAACCTGCTATATTATAAATGCTTAAGGAATAAGTATTAATTACTTAATAATATGAATAAAGAACAGACTGTCTCTAATGGTGAAGGAGAGAGCTTTCTTGATAGAGCGCTGAGGGAAAAGAAGAAAGAATTTGATGATAATTGGAAAACTATTCTCGCTATCAGTAATGAAGCTGTTTATAAACTCCTAATGGATGAAAAACAGAAATGGAAAATGTTACTAGAAGCCAGACTTACAGAGATGATACTAGATGTTGCACGAAGGCAAGGCCAAATAAGCAATGGCGACTTGCAAGGTACGTCTGAAGCTACTGCTATGTCAATTATTGACCTCTTAAAACAACAACTTCCTACCTTTGTTAAACTTGAACAACATATCAAGACTCCTACTCAAAATAACAATTAAAGCTACCTCTAGTAAAACTAGGACAAAATCTTAATCAACTGCCAAACCTTCTTAGTGCTCTACACTAATAATAATTTACTTGTACTATATATGAAGATATTTCTACCCTTACCAGATTGGATTACTTTTGAGGAATGGAGCAAGCTTATTGAAATAAAAGAAGTAAGAGAGCATTTGAAATTAAGCAGCCAAACACCAACAGAAGTTGCTCACACATTTTACGGAGTAAAGCATCCGATACTGCATATTAGACCTTGGTACATTAGTACATTAGTCATCAGTTTATTATCTACAACCATAAGAATGAAGCAATTATATTAACTAAGGTTAATGGCAAGATTATGGTAACGGATTATTCTTACTAGTTTTATGCCTACCAATATACAAACTGTCAATAAAGAAAAAATCCTTAAATTGTTTAAGAAACAAATCAATATGACTCAAATAGCAATACTTTGTAATTGCTCTCGTGCTTATGTTTATAAAGTTCTGAGGCAAGCAAACCTCATTAAATAGCTACCGCAAACAGCTTATAACGCTAGCTTAACATTGCAGTTAATCAAATATTTTAACTTTTAATACCTATAGAATAATATGGATGCTACTAATCATTTACCAACCTATAAAGGTTATACTGTAGACTTTAACCTAAAAGAGTTTAGAAAAGATTCTTCAACCACATCACCTGAAATTATCCCCTTTGATAGTGACGAAGGTATCAACCTATTAGAGGAGGTGAGCCAGAATCTAAAGCAAAGTATGAAAACTAGCTTACAGCAAGAGATTTCAAATATGATCTTAGATGTTGCCAGTAGCTTTGATGAGGTAAGCAATAGCGACTTACAGGGTATTTCTATGGCTACAGCTATGCGTATTATCGCCCTAGTAAAGAGTCGCTTGCCCATTCTAGCGCCATATGACTATTTATCACAAGAACAAACAACTATTGATGTTGGTAGTTTAGTTGTTTGTGACTATTGTAACGAAGATTATAGTTTTTCTGATAAAAAAGGTGGTCTATTAATTGATAATGAAGCCGTTTGTCCAAACTGTGTTACTGATGAACTTAAGCAACAAGCTGAAAGTGTTTGTCCATCAGGTATCAGCTTCAAAGATTGGGTACTGGAGCTTCGTGGTGGCGATAACAATGTTACTGTTACCGCTGCTAACACAAACTAAGAGTTTTTCACAAGTTATCATCAGCCATACATTCTTTTTATACGCATTTGCTTGTGATGGTAGTACTTATGGAATATATACAAACAACAGCGTAGGTTTGTTAGAAGCTTGTCGATTAGATTAATTATTATACACATCTCTGATTAATCATTATTTTGTTTGATTTGTTCAAGCCTATTTCTAGCGATAGTACTATATTGCTTGCTTTGCTCCACACCAATGAATGAATAGCCTAAAGACAGGGCCGCAATTCCTGTTGATCCTGAGCCAGCGAATGGGTCTAGGATAGTTCCTCCAACTTCAACAATTTGGACAATTTTTTCCATTAGATCCAAAGGCTTACCAGTCATATGATACTTTTCTTTAGGCTTAACGATGACACGAAATACTCCTGGCAGTACTTTGACCTTTCTATCTATTGGCATATCCCCTTTTGAACCCCAAAGTGCGTACTCACATTGATTACGAAATCTGCCTAGTTGTGGCCTGACAGCTTCGGTCTTATCCCAAACCACGTTGCCTCTTAGTGTCCAACCGCCTGCTTGTATAGCGTCAGTAGTAACAGGCCATTGCCTCCAATCCGTAAATACAACTATTGGCGAGCCTGGCTTTGCTATACGAAAGCATTCCCCTAGCCATAAGGCGCACCAATGGAGGTAAGCTCTTTGGTCTTTATTATCTCCGTAAAAGTCAGGGTACTGGAGTTTACTATTATCCTGAATGTACTTCTTTGATGGCATAGCTGCCCTTGCACTGCTGCTAAGACCTCCACTTGAGTAAGGTGGGTCGGTAATGACCGCATCTACACTCTCGTCTGGTAACTGTGGTAAGAGTTTTAAGCAATCTCCTTGATAAAGTTTATAGGTTGGTTTTGTCATAATTGGTTATAGGAAGGAAAAACAATTGAGGTCAGGCCAGTTTATGATACTGAGGTTCAGCAGTTGTCTGTGTAATGGCTTCAAGCCTCTTCTGAGAAAAAGAGGCATAGCTTTTATCCAGTTCAATACCAATAAACTTTCGACCTAGTTTTTTGGCAACCACTGCTGTAGTACCTGTTCCACTAAATGGATCTAAGACAATATCTCCTACGTTTGTTGTAGTTAAGATAATTCTCTCTAGGAGTTTTTCAGGAAGAGGGCAAGGATGATTTTCCCGCAGGAGCTTGCTTTGCACTCTACTAATATCAGACCAAACGTCATTCAATACTGGCCCGTATGGATGTCTAGGTTTGCTGCCATAATCTTTGAGAAAGCATTTACACCTAGGGCAAAGCTTGTGAGGACTACGAATCTCATTAAACGTAAATCCTTGTTTTTTTTTGGTGTAGAACAAAATGCCGTAGTGAGAAGGAAGGAAGGTCTTTCTGCAGGGTCTGGCCAGTGAATCCCAAACAATCCAATGCTGAAGATGTGCTACTTCACTTAAATAACTAGCATAATGAATCAGCCACCTTGGTATGTTATGGATAAATATCGATCCTGTTGGTTTGGTTATTCTTACTAACTCGGCAAGCCACTCTCTAGACCAAGCAAGATAATCTTTTTCTGAAAGCTTGTCTATGTACTGGTGATAGGCTTTACCAAGGTTAAATGGTGGGTCGGCAAAACATAAATCTACGCTTTCATCTGGGAAGGTTTTTAGTACTTTTATACAGTCTTTATTAATAATTTTATTTATATATTTTTCAATCATTTATATTAATAAGTTTTTAATAATAAATATTTATTTTAGATACTAGAATTTAGAGATTAAAGAGGTAAAGGTTTGGGCCAAGATGGATCTATGCAAGTATTCTCCCCTACTATTATTCTTTCTGTATGGTTGTAGCCACAAAACTGACAAATGAGGTGGGCTATCACTAAACGGTATGGCATACAAGCAGCTCCATCAACCCACTTATACTCGTATCGTAAAAATTTGAATTTATGAGTATTTATATTCATAAGCATGGCAGTAACCTAAAGTTAGGATTAAGCCTGGAAACTACTTGCTGCACAGAGAGAAGTAGTATTGCTCCTTTCTTTATGTGATTAATAAAGCTCTCCGCACAGTAAGCAGTTTCCAGACCTACTTTGTAGCATTGTTTATGGGAGGAGAACGATCAGCAAACTTTGGCGGCAAAGTTATTGCACTAAAAGGTGAGCTAGCTACCCCTTCTATCATCAGCTTGAGGTAAATGTGGTAAGGAGGCAGGTTAATTAAACTTTCCTGGTCAAAAGTTGGATAAAACTCTTTAGCCAGGTATTCAGCATCTCTTGCTCCTATGCGAAAGGAGATGAGTGTCCCTATATTGCCGAAAATTGCTGCTCTAAGTTTTTCTTCAAATTGCTCTAAATACTGGCTGGCTAAGATATAGTTGACGTGGTACTTACGAGATTCTGATAGTACAGTTGCTAGGTTTTCTGTTAAGAAATTATGGGCCTCATCAATAAATACATAGCAGTCACGGCGGCTTCTCTCTTCTACAATGTCTGCTCTACTTAAAGCAGCAAGCTCAATGCTGGTAAGTAGAAGCGATCCTAATAGTTTACAGCTATCCTCACCTATCCTTCCTTTAGCAAGGTTAACAAGTAGGATTTTTCCTTCATCCATAACTTGGCGCATTGAGAAACTGCTTTGTTTTTGCCCAATAATGGCGCGAATAATAGGGTTAGTAATAAACTGTCCAACTTTGTTTTGTACTGGCGATATTACTTCACTTCGGAAATTTGGTGAGTAGCTCTCAAACTCTTTTAACCAAAAGTCTTTAAGCTCTTCATTTGGTAGGACAGATACTATTGCGCTCCGAAACTCTTTGTTAGTAAGCAGTTTTGGCAAATCAAGCAAGGTTACTGCTTGAAATTCAAGTAGGGTTAAGATGCTGTTCCTAAGGATATGCTCTAATCTTGGGCCCCATGAGTCTGACCAAAGCTTCTTAAATACACTAATGATTCCTGATGCTAACAAGTAACTTTGGCTAGAAGGCAGTTTTTCTAAAATGTTAAATCCAAGTGGGTTATTTACATTTGCTGGATTAAAGTAAATAACATCTGATTTTCTATGCTCAGGAATATGTTTTAATAGCTTCTCCACTAAATCGCCATGAGGGTCCAGAACAATCACTGATTCATTCTTGTAAATATCTGATAATACAAGGTTTTCTATGAGTGTGGATTTACCCATTCCTGTCTTTCCTAGTAAAAACATATGGTATCGCCTATCAGAGCGCTTTACTCCAAATACCAGTGGTTTAGCCGTTACTCGATAATTAGTTTGTGCAAATGGAGTTATGTCCTCATCCTTTTTAAAAATGGCCTCTTTAGACGAGTTTATATTGTTTTGATTATTTATTTCTTTATCCATAGCTTTACTGCAAATATATCCTGGATATAGTTCCGTCAACAGTGGGAAAAAATAGCCTGGTCAGGCTATTTTTTCCCACTGTTTGCTGCTTTAAGAGATTGTTAGGCTAGTCAGTAGAGATAGCAACAAACAAATCTACTGTTCCTTTTCTAGCTTTAAGAAATAGCTTGAAGCCTAATGGATATAGTTATTTAGAATTAGTTGAGTAAAACAGTTTGTTTGAGGCTACAAATTTTGGATCGTTAAAAATCTATATTGGAGGAATATAAAATGAGTAAAGTTAGATCTAGTAAAAAGACTACTGGGGCATTGCAAAATAACCTTGTGCCAGCAATGGTACAAATAGGTGACATTGGGACTCTTGATGAAAAACCTGAAGAAACTCCTTCGCTACTACAAATACCGCCAGAGTTAGAGCCAGAACCCATAGGAAGGTTAATTGCTGAAGCAGGAACTCATCTGATTACTCGCCAGCAATTAGCGCTAATTCCTACTCCTTTAGCTACAAAAACTTATAAACCCATTTCTCATATCAAGATAGTAGAAGCTTTAGTTGAAACTTTAAGTTTTAGGCACATTTCTGTTGTCCATGATGAATATGCTATCTCCAAGGATGGAGGTAAGTGCTTTGGACTCTTAGAGTTAAGTGAAGAGTTTACTGGTTGTAGATTTGCTCTTGGTATTAGAAATTCGCACGATAAGTCGTTGCGTTTAGCTATGGTAGTAGGTTTGCGTGTCTTGATCTGCTCCAATCTCGCTTTTCAAGGAGATTTTGTACCAATTAAAGTTAAACATTCACAAAAACTAGAGTTATCAGAGTGTGTATCCATAGGGGTAGATAGAATGCAACGAAACTTTAAACCTCTTCAAAATCAAGTAGAAAAATGGAAAGGAGAATTTGTTTCTAATGACGAAGCTCGTTTAATTATGTTCGAAGCTTTCGTTGACAAAAAGTTACCACTGCCAATCACACTCTTACCGCTAGTTCATAAGCACTACTTCAAGCCAGAGCATGAGGAGTTCAAAGATCCTAGTTTGTGGGCATTAGCAAACGCTTTCACGAGCAGTTTTAAGCAGCTTAAACCTATCAGACAGTTTCAGCTTACTGCTAAACTTGGAGTGTTTTTAGAACGTTTCACCTCTCCTTTCTAATACTTACAACAGCCCTAGTAATCACCCTATTAATACTTGGAATAACTAACAACAACCAATGGGTAGTAGTGTGTTTATCAATATTGTTTTCTAATTCTTACTATTTATTTGGAGGTAAGTCATGGAAAAAGAAGAAGTTATAACTTGGAATACAGTTGTAAATACATTAGAAGATCTAGCGAACTCAGTGCAGTACTATTGCATAGGAGTTTATGGAATACAAGGCTCATTTGTTAATGAGTCATTAGCTAGAGCGCGTAAAGTTTGCTCTGAGGCAAGAACTAAGCTTTTGGAGGAGAAAAGTAATGATAGTTAAGTTAACTTTTCCTATAGTTGTGACCAAGAAAAAAGAAAATCCATATGGACGTTTGTCTTCCCCTCAAAACCCGTGGATAAGATGCTTTCCCCACTGCTCTCATGAAAAGGAAGATATAGTAGAGTCGTGGCAAATTATACAAATTGTACCAATGCTCATTACCAATCACACTGACCAAACAGTAACAGCCCGTTATCTAGCAAAAGAGAATATTGTTGAACAGCTTGTACTTGCTGCTAATTGTCTTTTCTCGGTAGTAGAACAAGGTGAAACACAAGAATCTGACTATGACTACTTTGACCAAAACTACCAAGAGCATGTTTGGCTAGTAGTATATTGCCGTAAATGCTTGAGCATCTTTCTGGCTTGTGGTCTTTAACTGAAAGAAGTATGGAAGATGGTCAAAAAAACATTATTTTCCCCATTACTGCCCAGATGCTTTAGTTTGCATCAACGCAAGAAATGGGTTAAACCCAACAAATGTTAGTCTTTTCTTTTAGAGTTACCTAACAAAGTAGAAGTTACTATTTTGTCGGAGAACTCTGCATTGATTGTCATAACAAGGAGAAAGCCCAATGCTTTACTCATTACTTTAAATAAACCTAATCCAGATAATTTCTTAAAGGAGGAATTATTCTATGTCAGAACAGCTTACTGAAAATATAAAACCTGGCCATAAGCCAGGCTTTAACTTCAAACTCACCAGAACCGACAAAGGTTATTTAGTACGTAGCGGTGCTAAAACCTATGAAGTCACTGTTGAGAATGAAAAAAACATTATTTGTAATTGTAGTGATTTTGAGCAAAAACGGAAAGAGGATAGTAGTTACTATTGCAAACACATTTTGGCTGCTTTAGCAGACTTTGAAGCCGAGCAAAGCTGTGTTAGTGCTACTAAATCTGATACAACTGAGCAACCCAATGGCAAAGTAGGATCGCCTTCAAAGCCTAATGGAATAGCCAAAGTACCAATAGCCTTTCCTGTTAAACAAGTTTCAACACCAAGCACGCAAACCCATATGCTTATTAAACGCTCGCTCAGTGGTGATGGCCGCATAGATTCTATCTCAGTAGAAATTGATTTCGGGCTTGCGGATGAAGATGAAACAGTAATTAAAACCCAGGCACTTAAAGCACTAAAGCTACAAGATACAATTATCAAAGAGTTCATTGGTGTTGACCAAACAAAAGAAGATTTACCAGAACCACCTCAAGTAGTTGCTCCTGCCGTTAATGTTCCAGAAGAAACGGTAGATGCTATTATGACCAAAGTGGGGATTACCCAAAGTAAATCCTTTTACATTACCTTTGAACTACCAGAAGGGAAAACAGCCAAACTATTTGGTAACCAAAAGTATCTCTCTAACCAAATAGCAGTAGCAGGTTTTTCTTTTCCAGCAGAGAAAATAGTTGAAGGGATTGTCCTTAATATTCCCTGCCGCGTTACAACAATACTAAATGGCAAATTCATCAACGTTGATAGAGTTTTTTCTCTCTAAATAAGCTTACTTTTCTCTACCTATTTGATCAAGCACTACAATAAAATAGTTGCTATAGAGGAGAACTATGGATGAGCTTAGTTTAGAACAGGAAGCTTTATTAGAAGAGTTGATTCTCAAGTACAGAGAATTGGGGGAGCAAATTAAACGCTACCAGGAACTTAGGGCAGAAGTAGCCAAACGGATCGTTGAAATCTCTTGCCCATTCAAGATTGGCGATCTTATTTACGTTCCTAAACCGATTAAACGGTTTAATGAACCAGAAGGAGTATGCCAAGTAGTAGACATAATTCCTATGGGCCATAACAGTGATGCCAAATGTTATCAGAACCAACCTAGTTTCATCTTCACCGTTAGAAAAATACTGAAAACCGGCCAACTGAGTAATATAACTTACACTACATATATGCCCAGCCGCTGGCGCAAAGTTAAAGCTAACTAACACCTTTATTGAGTACTTATCTGTTTATACAGCTAAGTACTTTTTTAATACTATTTAGTAAATAATGGAATACAGATTAAGAATATAGAAAACTGTAAAGTAATTTCTGTTTCTAAAGTTATTACATTGTTGAAATAAACAAAATAACTATAGAGTTTAATAGTATACCATTAAACTCTATTCTTTCCTAAGAATTAGGCCATAGCCATTAGCATGATTTTTAACTGTAATGTCTAATTGAAATAAAACTAGCTATTTTTTCCGCAGCTAGTTTTATTTTCTATATTTGACATTTTATACTATACTATATATACTGTAGTATAATTCTATATAACGTATAAACTATTCTTTCTGTTATGGTTTGCTGCGAAGGGGTTGCAGTTCACAACAGAAAGGGGGTGTTTATATGTTTAGTGGTTTTTTGGGTGGTGTAGTACTCGCTTTTTTGATTATGTTCGTGGTTGCGTTCTTCCTACTAAACCTAGTAGCAATAGTACAAATACAAGAAATTCATAAAACCGTTGTTAAAAAAGATGACAAAAAAGACCAAGCACAACTGCCAGAAAAAAAATATGTATTTGATACTTCTGCCATTGCAACCAAAGAGAACACTATATAAATCCTAGTACATAAGCCATTAGCGTCAGATTACCTCTGACGTTCTTTTTTTATCTCACTCAATTTAGTAAATAGGAGGTTACAGTATATGAAAAATAGAGAATTAGGATTTGGCGCTCTTATGGGGTTAATAGCCACAGTAGTATTCCTATGGGCTGCCTGGCAAAGTATATATGAAGGCCACTTTAACGCACCACAATTGATTGATGGCTGGACAGGTGCAAACAAAATTATTGCTATAGTAGGGGTTACAATCCTTTATCCTGTAGCAGGCGGTCTTTGTACTATAATGGGGCATAGCTTATATAAGGCAGCAGTATGGTCGTATGGGTTAGATAATGACTTTGGTGACTGGAGCGACGACCTAAAACTGGGGTACGCATCGATATGGTTCTTAAGTTTCCCTATAACTTTAGCTTTAGGTGCTATTGCAATAACTACTGGTCTAGTATACAAAATATTACTAAAGTAAAAAATTAAGCCAGTAAGAAAAACTAGCTGTTTTTTTCGCAGCTAGTTTTTGTTGTTAGAAAAAATTAAATAACAGTAGGTTTATTTAGACCAAGGGTTTAAAAAATCTCCAACTTTCTCGGCAAGCCCTTTGTCAATCTCTGGCTTCGGAGGAGCAGGTTTACTGTTATCAAATGGATTAGATGCTTTTACAATGGAGTTTAAGAAAGACCCTCCAACTGTAGGTGTTTGGGGAGGAGGATTAGGAGAAGGTTTTTTATCGTCTGCCATATATACCTCATATATGAATAGTAAGCATATAACTTACTAGATAAAGAATTGTTAGAAAAACCTTTGGCTACAGTATGACTATTACTAAATTAAGTAAACATCACTACTAAAGCTAAAACATTGACAACGAAGGCTTTACAAGAATTGAATAGTTTTATATGATACATTTGTGTTTTGCCAGGGAATTTTCCCTAGGTATTTACTAAGTCTTTTCCTGTAAAACCCATTATTTGCTTAATTTATATGAATGGGTCTTTTACTTGGTAAAAGGCTTTTTCTTTTTGCCTTTATCTAATAAACCCCAAACAAAATAAATTATTGAATTTTTAACTTTATTCTCACGATAAGTCAACATAAAAAGAGTAAAAATCATATTTTTACTCTTTATTATTTATTTCAAATTAAAAGACTTATTTCATAATTTATATTCACTATTATGAGAAAAAACTAGCCAGTAAACCATTAAAAAACGTAAAATATAGTAATTAATGGCTAGTAGTAAAGCCGTACTGTTTGTACCATATCTTACTTAGTACAAATAAATAAGATTCCCGACATCAAAAAATAGCAGTACAAAAGGTAAATAAAAAATGAGGGTGGTTAACAATTGTGAAGAACTGTTCTTGGATAGTTAGCACCACAATTTGAACAATGCTTTTCTGCTGGGGTGTAGTCGTGACATTGTATCTGCACTACTTCGTGTAAACATTCGGCGCAATCGCACTTAATGGAATTGGAGATAAATTTAATTAAGTTAGATTCAACAGCCACCATCAAGAAATCGGTCTTCCAGTGCTTTGGCAAGATCTCTTAAAACACTGGTTAATTTATACTACGGCGCGAACACTTTTGATGTCGTAGTTTTTTGCTGGTAGAAAATTTGTCAAGAATACGCTGGTGTTCTACTTGCTAGATACATTGATTGCAAAAAGTCTATCTTGGGTTTTACTATATGAAATCGTGGCAAAATCAACAGCATCAGCACGCTACCAGAAACTTCTGGACGTGCTACTGGAAGAAAGAACCAAGCAAGGACTGCTGCAAAAGGATTTAGGTAACAAGATGGGTAAACCGCAAAGCTTTATATCCAAAGTAGAACGAGGGGAGCGTAGAATCGATCCTGCTGAACTTATTGATATATGTGTTGCTTTAAGTATCGATCCTGCCGAGATAATCCGACAAATTGCAGCTGTTCCTTCTGAAAATACTTCTGGCAAAAAAGTGCGTAAACGTTAATCAACCTCACTTTTTAGCTGGAATTTTGTTGATTATTTATGAAAACCCAAAGTAGACTTTAGCTTTTTAGTACGTTATAATCCAACAAATTTAAATGGAAAGATTAGGTGATCTTATGCAAAGACTTATTAAAATTGGCTATAACCTACTCATAACAAATACATTACAAACATATATCTGCCTTACAGGGCTAGTAGCACTAATGGTACTAACTACTGGATGTGACCGGCTTAAGCTCAGTGCTAGTAAGAGTGCCAATAATCCACGATTAACTACCCAGCAAGCACAGAGGACACTGGAGCGTTGGTCAAATGGTAAGTTTAAAGTATTAGGAATAAAGGAAATACCAGAACAGAATTCTGCTACAGCGGATTTTACTGTTGAGGGTAAAAGCTACTACGACACAGGAAGAGTTTATAACGGCCCAGGTGTAGCAGTGTTTTCTTTTTACAATGACGGAAGATTGGTTATGACACAGGTTACTCTTTCTCAGGAGATTATGGGTACCTTCAAAACTAATGTAGCTGTTGAGTAAATAGTCTAGCGAAGTAAGGCGCATTGCCACACTACATGGGTATCACAAGGAGTTTTTAGTATGAAACGATTAATGAATATACATTTTTATAGGATTGTAACAATAGCTCTCTTACTTTTAGGGTTGTATCTACCCCAGCAACCAACCATTACTCAAGGTAACACTAGATCAGCTTATAACCCTGCTCCAGTACCATCTTTAATATCACCAGAAGAGGAAGCCATAGCCATTACTCAAAAAGATTGGGAAAGGCTCTATGTTCGCTGCCAAGACTCCTGCTATTCCAAAACCAGAGGTATTGGTCTCTTTATACAGTATAAAGGCATATCCTACACATTAAGACGTGTAGATAATTTAACCGAAGCAGATCAGCTTAATGATATTACCTGGAAAGGTTGGGTTGATATTAGTTGGCGGCTTCGTCGGCAATATACCCCTAATGTAGGTTGGGGTGATTGGGTGCCAGGTGCAAACAGGGGTCTTCGCCTTGAAAAAAAGAAGGGTAAATGGAACTTTCATCCTTTTAATGATTCTTTTCTTACAAAAATAACTTGTGCAGATATTCCTAAATAATTTTTCAATAACTTATTATATGCTCTTTTAACTCTGAGGGTAGTAATTTGGAGTGTGTCCAAGTTGATATGTAAACCAAAACTTAAGTCTTACGGCTTAAGTTTTAATTTTATTTTTGGAGGTAATTTATGACAAAACAGAATATTACAGACAATAAGGGTAGGCATGTAAAAATTGATGGAGAAAAGCTATTTTGGTTAGACTCTGATGGAGACCGCAGGCCAGATACTGAGCAAACTGTTTACAGGGAACACAATACTCCATTTGGTGGTAATACTAAAATTAACAAAACTTATAACCCTTCAAAAAAGGAATTTAATAAGTAATTTTAGCTAAAATGGTTGTTTCATTTAACTTATAACAAGACCCTCAGTTATCTATAGATTCTAAGGGTTTTGTTATACTAACTAGCCCAAAGTAAAACAACAAAACAGTTAACTTTACCTAACCCACTTAGTATTCCTTATATTTACATAGAATTTTTTTCGTGCAATGCATAGATTATTTTTGACTATAAAACATTCTACCCAGTGTTTACTCGTATCCCAAGTGTACCCGTATGATGTTCTTTCCCACTGTTCTGTGCTACCACTAAAAATCTTTCCCTGTTACTATCGCTGCACCATTTTCGTTTGTTTAAAGTATCCCCGTTCGATTGCTACTCACAGGTAAGGGTAATCAATAACTTTGATTACCCAGTAAAATGGCAAATCTCATATTCATTTGGATATTTAATTTTAGAAACTATTGGTGTACGGATTAACAGTGCTATTAATACAAAGTGCGGCTGCTGTACGTTGACCATCCCTTGCTTCATAGTGTAAATGGTTACCACTAGCTGGCCCACGTTTACCTATTGTTCCAACTAGATCCCCAAATCTAACGGTAGCACCCACCCCAACATTAATACTGTTCATATGAAGAAAAATAAACGTCTTATTTTTTGATGAGTTATAAATTGCCAACGTACTTAAACAATCTATTCTTTGACAATCACTCCCTTTTGTTACGCGAATAACTCGACCATCTATTGGAGCATAAACTGGTGTGCCAGCAGCATCTGCATAATCAACTCCTGGATGTTTATTTTTTAGAGCTTGATCCGAACATTCAGTGTAGTTACCTGTATGATAATTACACCATTTTTGACTAAGTGCTCCTTTGCCTTTAAGTAAAGCCAGTTTAAGCAGATGGTAATTACTATCACTGATAAACTGACAGTTAAATTGAGCAGAAACTGGCTTTGGGTTAATCCCCAAAGTACATAGACAAAAAACAAGAAATAAACCCGGTATAGTTTTATTAAACATAGAATCCTCCATTATAAATAAAGCCCTATTTGTCAAAAGTAATTGTGGGAACTATCTCAGAGTAAAGATTGCAGCTTGAGCAGATTAAATTTGCATCTCCTGAGTTGCGACTGCTTGGGTATGAGACACGGATGATACGATCCCCCTCTTGGATAAAGAGTAATGTATAAAAGTTATCTAGGGTTGATACTCCATCAGCAGTAGATGGCTTATCGAGATAGACACCTTTAACCTCTATTAAATAAGCATTTTTATCTTCTACAAAAAAAGCCTGTTCACGATTAATTATATTACCGCTAACTTTCTTGACTGTTGCTGTTGCCCATTGTTCAGGAGAAAAACCTTTTTTGTTACGTATAATTTGAATGGTTAAAGGCGCGCTGGTTTGTGCGTTGCTGATCTCTATTGAAGGTGCTGTAGCTATAACGGATGTCATATCACCACCAACACCGTAAAGGTCTTCAAATATAGGGCTAACCTCTAGATTTGAAGGATATCTAATCTGGTATCCAAAAAACTCGTTGTGATAAATAGACCAACTCGAAATCTCTTGAGTGGCTGTTGAAGCAAATAACTCCTCAAGCCCAGGGGGCTTAGTGGAAGTGTTATTTTTATAAGCAAAAGTAGCTACAGCAAAAACGCCCAAGATAACTATGCTAATAGCTACATACTTAATAATCATTCTTTTTTGCATACTTTACCTCCATAGATTAGAAGTTAATATAAAACTTAATGGATAAAAGGCCTGTTCATACTCTTTCTAGACCATACCATAGCTATCGTGAAAATACAATTAGTTTACTCTGATTATATTTATATTCACGAAAATATTTTGTGAATATATTATTTTTCACAAATGTACACAAATTATTTTATGATTTTTTTCTTGATATGTATTTCATTTTTGTAGTAGCATGTTTTTAGCATAAACCGATAAATGCTGACCTTATGTGAAAATGTAAGGGAGGAAACCCACAAACCTAAGTCTGTCAATTAGAAGATATTGGTGTAGTGGTGCCGAAGTGAAAGCTGTTATTAGCTAAGCTCTACGCTCGCTCATAGCAGAATATAATAAGTGGCTGCCCCTAATCAAGTTAACGGTGGGATTGCTAGTAACTATGTAAGGAGAAGTAATAAGTTATGTCGACAAAAACTACAAAAAAACAATCAACCCAATTTTCAACAAAAATACAAACTACTAGAGTAACCTATGTTGTGCCTGAAATTATTGATAAAAATGTAGAGATTTACTCTGCAATTAGTGGTAGGCAAAAACACGATATTGTTACTGAAGCTCTCGCATCTTATCTTCAATCTAAAGGGCTACAACCACATAAAGCTCCTAGCTCTGTGAACTACGATTAGATAAGTATCCAAATGCAAATATAGAACTCTAAAACATAGCACATCTAGGACTTGGCCATTTAAGAAGCGGTAAGTGTTTTCTTTTTGTCTGTGGTATTTTCGTTGTGTGTTTTGTTATGCGTATCTACACCCGTTTAATATTGAATTTTTCCACATTCCTACGTAGCTATGTGGAAACGTGAGAAGGGGTTAGTAGTTATGTTATTTAGAATACTACTAGTATTTACGTGTTAAACTTTTTAAAAAGTTATTCATTTTCTAAACCAAATGAATAAGTGTTAAAAGAATACATTGTAAGATGCTTAATATAAATATCTTATATCTTTATATTGAAAAGGGATTTTTCTCAGCAATTTTTCATAAAACTTTAAAACCTAGGTATTTATTTGTGGTAATTCATCCAATATTAATTTAGAATTAACAATCACACAAATTCGTGATTGTCAATCAATCTGCAAAGTTGCAATCTTTACTGTAGATCAAATTGATACATTAGTTGTAGAAGTTGAGGTGAAGAATGGCGACTATCCATACTCTTTCTGGATGTGTGGTAACAATTCATATTAACTTGGAATTTCACGATAGCACAGGACGTCTAACAGTTGTCCAATTTCAACAGTTAATAGACAGATGGGAAATGGCTATCGAAGCTTTGTGGAATGGCTCACAAGGCCAACAATATTATAAAGGCTGTGTCGTGCGTTTTGATGTTGTTACAAACATAGGGTCTGGAACACCTAATTTTCATCAAGTAGACGTAGTAACACGACCACAACACGCATCTACAATAAACCTAGGCCCTTCAAGTGTTAGTACCACTTGGAACCACTTAAGTAAAGATTTAACCATATGTCATGAAGTAGGACATTTGATGGGTTTGCAGGATGAATATAGTTTTAGTTCAGGAGGGCAGTATATAAATTTGAATTTACAACCATCTGGGCAGCCTCAGAGTATAATGGCTTATACCAGCGGTAATGTAGCAGTCTTGCAAAACCATATTGATGATATTCTAAGAATTTTAGGCCATTTAAATTGTCCTTAAACTAATTTTGATTATCGTAGGTTGTGTTAAGCATCACAAAGAGGCTTGGATATCAACTAAGCTAGAAAAAGGAGTCGATAAAAGGTATTAAATTAATTAAATCATAAAAGAAAAGCAGTTTACAAGTTTTTCCGACTGGAATAAGCGTCATAAAGAGACTAAAATAATATTAATTTCCGTATTTTATTAGTGAACATTAGTTTTTGTGAAGTACGTATCTGCTTTATGAAGTTTCAAGTTGTATTTAAGTAAGTTGGATTCGTTTAAGCTCACTAAGTACAACAAAGAGGTACTAATAATTTAATACTTGGCGTTATCCGAGGAGAAAAGAATGTCATACCAAGTAGAAAGTATTTTACGAACTATAGAAAAAGGTGATCCAAAATCTCTAGTAGAGGGTGTATACGAATTGGAAAGGATGGGGCAATCAGATAGAGAGATATTACCCCATATTTTAAAATCTGACCGGACAGCTCTCGTTCGGTGGGCAGTAGTTATAGTGCTAGGATTAATATCCCGCCGCGAGGATAGGGGGGTTATAGAGGTTTTGATGTCCGCCTTACGGGATGAAAACCAAAGTATTCGTGTTCGTGCGGCAGAGAGCTTAATAGAACTTGGAGTTACTGACGGTATACCTACATTGATTGAAGCATTAGGTAGTAACGAAGTAATGATAGGTCATCCACCAGAAATGGTTAGCGATTGTGCAAATCAGATATTAGAGCGAGTTTATTATCAAAATTTTGGTTTTGATAATAATTTGGATCAACCTACCAAACGTAGGATTATGAATGAGTGGAAACTTTGGCGTAATAAACACAAAGAGAATATACCTGTGGAGTTGCATGCTCAAGTATGATCATGTTTGTGCTTTTCATGGTTAACTCCACAGGCACTAACTAGTACTAAAACATATGTGCTTGATAGCCATTTTCTTAGGGTTTGTAAATACGATTCAAATAGTATGTTAATTGTTTGTTGTGTGGTTTCCTTTTCTAAATCAATCATCCGTTTTCTGTTCATTTGTTTCATTAGCACCCACACCAAGCAGTTTTTTAATTATACTTACCGGAGTTGCCTTTCTTGTTATCTTCCATGACCACTTTGTCTTCTCTTTACCATTCTCTGTGTTTTTTTCTCCTTTTACTTCACCTTCAAGCGATAAGAGAAATACAACAGTAGCAGCCACTAGAATCCAAGTAATGGGTTCATGGTTGATCTGAGGAGATTTTTCTAGTGCTATTGTAACTTTCGTTGCATACTTCTTTTCTTCTGCCATAAATATAATAAGATTGCGAGCAACTTTAGCCCTATTTTGGTCTCTCATTTCATCGTTTCTGACAGGCAGCAGTCCATTTAGAGAGTCAGAGTACTCTGGAAACGCCTCTTGTAAAAGAGCTACACAATTGTTTTCTATGATTTCATTATTATCATCTAGACAACCAAAATCTATTTCTTCTTCTTGTTTTTTGAATTCCTCTTGCATTTCAGTTGTTAGATATCGAATAACCTTTATTACTTGTTCATCCGTCAAGCTTGCAACTTGCTGGTTTAGCCCTGACATATTCAACCCCTTTATTCAATAAACTTTATAATCTTATGAAGTAGAATTACTACTTATCCATTTGTATAGCTGTGTATATTTTGATGCAGAAGGTAACGTAACAATGTTAACTCAGTAGCTTGCACTAGTTATAGTAGACGCCAGTGTACTGCAAAGATTAATTAAGAACAACTATCAAAACCTAAAAATATTACGAGTTTGTTTTTTGGCAAGATTAGCACACAATGTACTTGCTGACTATCCACGTCTTTACAGGAACACACCTAATCAAATCCGTTTATAATGGTGGCGAAAATTTCAATTCAAGCACATCCTCAGTAGCAACGCACATAGTAAGTAAAGCAAATACACAAGTTAGACTAACAAGCTCTACTAACCCTGCTCTAGTAAATACCCCGTAATACTTACTGCGGTAATTACGTCAATAGTACCTAGCACAATTAATCTAACTAGTGGAACTATTACATTTAAAGACGGCGCTACGGTATTGGCAACTGTTAACGCTAATAGTAATACGGTCAGTTTCACAACAACAGCACTAAAGATTGGAAACCATAGTATTAGCGCTGTATATAACGGCAGTACTAACTACAACGCTAGTCCAGTTGTTTCAATCACTCAAATCATTAAATAAACACAAGCTACTTTAATCCCAAAAGGCTGTTGAGATGGTTTCAACAGCCTTTTGCCTTTGTACAAGAGACTAGCATTATATACCTAAACAAAATAATTCCGAGTAACCACATGTGGAGACGTTGTGATAGGCAAAATCTTTACTCATATGTCTAGCTGGTCTATTTTTTCCCACTCATGGTAATCCAGGATATTGCTATGCTTAGTTTAGTAGAACTATATAAACAGGAGGAAACCAGCGTATTGCTTGTAATTCTGGTTTGAGCCTAGCCGGGAAGTTTTTTGTACACATTACTTATAAGAACTTATTGTCTTTTGGAAATACTCATAGATCCAAAACTAACAAATTGTGCAGCAGGTTGCTGCACAATTGCCTTTGTCAATTAACTTCAAGTTTCAAGCCATTATCAACCGGCTTTTTTAATGACGTCTTTTTGGGGGCTATAAATATACGGATAAGTCTCTTTGTTAAGCCACATATTTCTAAAGAGGGCTATAACGTCGCGTACTGTGCCCCGCCATGTGGAATAAACAGGGTCTAAAGCCCTGTTTTTCCTTTTACCTAAAGCATTTTCTTCGGTTCGAGCGTACTCATTTTCATCATTATTTGTATCTTTACGTTCTATACACTTTAGAATGTAAGGATGTAAGGAAACATTAAGTTTTTTACCACTTACGAAGAGGTTCGAGCCTAAACAGGCTAATATGGCTTTTTTGGTTTCTTCGT
>CAZHXL010000007.1:31792-35439 GCA_964536575.1 uncultured Clostridia bacterium
TGTTAAGATCTTGTTCTAATTGGTCTTTCTGCTTTAATAAGTCTGTTCTTAGAGACTGATAGGCTTGTTCAGATATCAGTTCCCGGTTTTGGTTGGTAGGTGCAGTAAAATTAAGCGTCAGTGACATTAGGTGCTTGTCTACTTCTGCCAGTTCCTTTTGTTTTATCTCCAAAGCAATCTGGTTACTTTGTGCTTCTACTTTTCTGATTTCATGGAGGTATTTAACTGCCCAGTCTTTGAAACGTTCAGTAATCTTTATCTCCCAAAGCTTGTCTTCGATTTCTATTTCTAAGTACACCGTCCTATTGAAAGAGTAAGGAAATTAAGCTGCGGCCTGAAGTTCGCAATTAAAATCAAAATTAAATTCACATTTGGCCATAACTTTAGCAACAGATTTAGTAGACCAATTAAAAGGATGAGAGCGTTTATTCCAATGGGAAACATAAGCTATTAATCTTTGAGCCAAGTGTTTTTTATCAGCAAAATCAGCAATGCGCAGACGCTTGCGCTGTAGGATGGAGAACCATTGCTCAACTTGATTCATCCAAGAGCAATGAACTGGCGTAAAATGAAAAATAAAGCGAGGATGCTTGGCCAACCAAGCGTTAACTTCTTTACCTTTATGCATTCTCAAGTGGGTGCAATCCCAAAATATGATTTTAAAATGTAAGTATGGAGTTTTATTGGAGTTAGCAAAAGCTTGAAAATGAACTTTGAAAAATGAACTTATTGATAATATTGAACTTATCAAAAGATGATCATATTTTGGGATTGCACCCTTCTCAAGTTGTCTAGCACAATATGAATACTTGTAATAGTAGCAGAGATTTCTTTATCCAGATGCTCTAAAAATGTAATGAATTCTACCTGACGTTTACGCTCTGCTGTAGTGGCATAAACTCTTCCAGTGCGTGTATCAAAACCAGCAAATAGATTTAACGCTCCTTTGCGTTTATATTCTGCTTCAAGACGTATTGGTAAGCCAGGTTTTGCTCCCAGAGTTTGTGTTGTACGTGTGCGAGGTTGTAGACTTGTTTTTTCATCAACACATAAAACCATTTCCCACGCTCCTAACTTTCTGGTATAGAGCCTAACAAAATATTTTCTACCGTTGCCTTGAAGGCTGCGTCACGTGGCGCTTTGGGCGATAACCACAGATGATGTCTCCAGGGTTTGAGTTTATGATTTTGCAATATTCTACCAACAGTTTGTGGTGAAATATTTTCTACTACACCATCATCTACAAGTTTGTTGGCCAACTCTACACAATCCCATTGTGAAAGCGAAACTCCTAATTTGTCTGGCATCTCACAAGCTATTTTTACCAGATGCATTGCTACCTCAGGGGGAAAAAACCGGCTTTCGTCCCGGTCTTGGTTTGTCATATAATCCTTCAATCCCTTTTTTGATAAATCTCTCCGCCCATTTGCTTACATGCCTCTCAGCTAACCCAACCTGTTTTGCTACATGGATGTATGCTTCTCCTTCTTCCAGCATTAGCATTGCCCTTGCTCGTTTTGCCAATCCCACTTCTATCTTTTGTTTTCTCAACCATCCTTGTAATATTTCTCGTGTTTCTTCATCCATTTGCACTTTCAGTTGTGTTTTGCGCCCTTGCATTCCTGCCTCCATCTTCAGTTTATGCAAATTTTATCTCAAATTTCTTCTTCCTTTTCAACCATTCCTTACCCTTTCTATGGAGCGGTGTACTTAGTACCTGCTACTGAATTGCAACTAGTTCTTGGTCAAGATTTATATAAAAATGGTGGTTACTCTATTAAGGGTATTTATTTATATCCATCAAGCAAACAGAATTACCCATCTATGGGAGAAGAATTTGTTGAAATGGTTAATTGTTATTTTTATCCAAACTGGCATCGGGAGTTTTTTAGGTATACGCAAGCTGTAGAGCAATACCTGAAAGAATTCCCTCAAGAACATATAAAAAGAGTTTATAACCAAGTTGATGATCTGATTAATCATCCTACTTCTAAAACGCAGTTATCACACTTTTTATATAGTCGGGCTTATGATATGTCCCTTCCTAAAATTCATTATACGGTCTATAACAACAGCTACAGTCATTATTTAAATTATATTTTTGGCTTATTATCACAACATTTAAATATTCCTATTCTTATAAAAGAAGTAGAACAGCCTGCCCCAGTTGTTTCTTCAACTCCTAGGAAAAGAAGGGTATTTGATACTATACGCACTATTTCTATTCCAGTAGTTATTGACGCACTTATAGAGTTTCCTAAACAAGCCCGGAAAATTCTTTTTCGGTTGTTAATGCTTGGTTTAGCCATAATATGGCTTTATATGGTTATTAAAGCATTTTCATTGTTATTGCATGTAGTGGGTATAACATCAGTTTTATCCTCACCACCAGCATTTGAGGTAACTAAACTTCCTGAGCAGCACTGGCTAGAAAACTTACCCCACGATGACAAAGTGGCCTAATATTGGTGATCCAGGTAAATCCATTAGTATAAGACCTACTATAGGAGAGTTAAACTATGAAATGATTACCGTTGGAACACTAAAAGTAGTTCTCTTGCTGCACGGTGGCTCTAGTGGGGGCATACCGGTAGAAAATAGTATGGCTATGATTTTAATTCAAAGGGGGAGAATGCTATGCCAAGTATATGGAGAAAATTTCTTCAATATAAAAACTTTCCTATTCCTAGATCTGGCTTCAGCAAGAATTATCTAACGCTAAAAATTACCCCGACACCAGAAACTAAACTTGCTGTAACAAAACAATTCTTTAGGGCAATAAAAACTGTTAGTCTGCCAATAATCTTGGAACTTATTGCCACCAGTAAAACTATTTTCTATCAACTCTCATCTGCTCCCCAGGACCAAGAGTTACTTACCAGACAACTAAAAACCTTTTTTCCTGAATTTATCATTGAGCCCGTCACCGTAAATCGTAATCAATTCTATCCTGAGCAGCCTGCCTTACCAGCACCAGAAACTTCTGCTGAAACTACCAGCCAAAGTCTTGTCCTAGCTACAGAAACAGAGCTTGACTACCTCTTTTCCTTAAATCTGTATCCAGCCAGTACCTGGAATTTATTTTCTACGGCTAAAGAATTTAGTGTTGACCCTTACCATCAACTTTTCAATCTACTTGATGGCGTGGGTACCAGAGACATAATTGTAATTCAATTTGTAATAATGCCCATTTCAGAGCAAGGAATGAGAGGTGTGATGGGAGAGATTGCTGGCATAGCAGGAGATCCCTCTGCATACAATCAATGGGAAGAGGCTATTAATGAAAAAGAATATGACAACTTTAATGAGGGAATTTATAGTTATACCAAGCCTGGTAAAGTAGAGTTAGTTACTACACGCTCTGAACAGGAAGTCTTTGACTTTTCTAAAGAAATTGAGGAGGCTGATGGCGATATTCGCTACTATAAAACTCGTAAACGCCAAGCCTCACGCGACGGCGATAGAGACTTAGCAGATGCCTACCAAGAAGATCTGGAGGAGGCCTGCCAACCTTTCCCCCTTCGCCCCTGCCGCGAGGCAGGAGCGCGCTCCCCGGCGGGCAACGTCAAGGGCCCTGGTGGGGTCGTGACCGTCAGTGGTGCTCAGAAAAGGGGGGGGCGACCGAGACCCTTGCCCTCGTTCACGGA
>CAZHXL010000007.1:35449-37443 GCA_964536575.1 uncultured Clostridia bacterium
TGGAGGAGGCACGCAAGCGGCTTAGACAATATCCTGAACCAACAGTTATTAACAACTACCACTACGGCACCTTCAAAACACTCATGCCTGGAGTCGAGAAAAGTGTAAAAGAATACCTGGAAGGATTAAGTAGCAAAACTCCTGCTTCATTACTTGGAATCAATATGATATATTACCTAAGCCTACTTCTTTATTGGTGTGTCTCTTTTTATGGTGAAAGCATAAAAATTTTAAGTAACGGTAACAAAAGTCTAAAGATGTATAGATGCCTGTAATGGAATTACCTGTTTTTATTATTATTTATAATTTTATTGAAATTATTTGTAATATAGCAATGGGTAATTACTTGCTTTTGTTCGTTTATTACTACAGACTTTAATAACGGTTTACTGTGAAAAATGTGGATAAAGCTGACCTATATTTATGGAAATATTACAACTTTTATTTATATTATGATGTTATTAAAATTTGAAAATTACTTATTTATAAATTACAGGCAAGCAAATTACTTCCAATATCTAAATGGAGTAGTACATAAAAATATTACTAAACCACAACTTACGTATACTGTGCTTACAATATTTGATATTTACAGTTTATTCAAGATTTAGGATGATGGAGATGCGGTGTGGTTAAGATAAGTAAAAGGTTCTTAAAAATGGGAATCTTTTTAACTAAATTTTAAAGCTAGTAACGGCCTGCAAATAGTAACGGAACAGAAAGCTAAATTAGGTGTTCAGCGAATCTTAAGTACTACTATTATTTTATTGCCCATAAAATTTATCTCTCCCTACTATTTTTCTTGTAGGGAGAGATAAAAAGTTAATAATTTTTTATTCGTAAAAGACTTTTGCTTTATCAATATTGCCTACACAGTTTCTTATTGTACTTTCTACTCGTACCTTAAGTAGGAAGTTATCTGTGTGCCATATTATTGTTCTCGTTGACAGACAGTCGTACTCTTTAATAATGGTTGTAACATCGTTAGTGAGACTAATGGTTTCTTTTACCATTTTACAAGAATTAACTTTACTGGCTATACGTTCTGCCTCAGCCATTTTAATTGCCTCTTGCCGCATTGCTTCAGCCATTCTTCGGTTCTCTTCTTTTATACAATCGCTTGTGCTTGGTTCTAATTCGCAACCTACTGTGGTCATAAAAACGGCTATGAGTAAACTGCTTATTAATGGTTTTACCATTTTTCTATTCATATTTTGCTTTCCTCCATAATAACAATAAGTACTTGGTGAACTTGTAAGTCCGACTTGTGCCAAGACATTTTGTTTGTAGACATTTTGACCTCCCAAAGCTTAAAGACAAGTTATTGAGTAAGTTTGTCAGGGGCAATTTGTTAGCTATCCTAACAAATTAAAACAGCTAAGCAGTTTACATAATTGCCATTAACATCTTATTTTAACTATATTTAAGCCAAATTTTACATATTGACATGATAGGTAAAATCACCTATCATTACTTATAAAGAGGATCTATCATGGTTAAAAGCTTTGGCGAAAGTTTTTAACCAGTAATAAACAAACTACTTAGAATATAATCTAGGTAGTTTTCTTATTTGTTAATTGCTATAGCAATATTTGATAGATTTAATTGTTTAAGACTAACGCTTTTGAGCTTACAGCTTCTTGTTCGCTTTCTGTAGCGAGTAGTCCTATAAGCAAGTTTGTGGTTATAAGGTTTGAACACAATCCCTCCTTATCAACAAATGGTTGAAAGTTAGAAGATTTACTTGGAGTGGCAAGTTTGTTATATTTAATTTGGAAATTTAAATCCTGTGCCTTTTCTCCAAGTAAGCCTATTAAATTGTGTACAAATGGGTTTTTGGTCAGAGAAAGGGCTTATTTTTTTGTTCGTAAATGTTCTTTTTAATCAACATGTTAACCTCCTTGCTATATTTTTTACAAATATCTTAAGGAATACTTTAAGTTATTTGTAAAACAAAAATGGTAGTTTAATGGTTAATAAATTAATTAAATAAT
>CAZHXL010000007.1:37453-48709 GCA_964536575.1 uncultured Clostridia bacterium
GATTAATAAGTTGGTTTGTGTGAGAAAGAAATCATTAAATAATGATTTGAATAGATTGAGTAGTTTTTAACCTACTTATAACTCCTTTAATTAAGCGTAACTATGGTCTAAAACGGAGTTTGAGTACTACTTTTGAATACAATAAGTTAAATTAGCTTTTTTCACAATTTCTCATATTCATAATTAAGACTTCTTTTCTTCATTATCTTGCTCATCTGGTTTCTTACCAATAGCAACTATAATTTTGTCCTTATGGATCTTAATAATCTTTACGTGTACATAAGAAAAATATTCCTTAATCTCAGAAACATTGGGCATATTTTTATTTAATTCTGTTTTTACAGTATCCGCAATACTACCTCGTTGTAAAAATGACTTAAGAAAATAAAATGGGTTAAAAAGATTCTCGATCGATAAATTGATTGGGCCCAACAATATTTCACTAATAGACATATTTCTTTTATCAGGCTTAAATAAAAGAATGTTGTAAACATCGTTCTTTTTTCTCAAATTAATATCAAGATTTGGCATCATAGATAACATCCCATCAAAAGTAGGCAGTTTAATAATATTTGCTGGAGAGGCACTTAATTGTAGTAATTGAGCATGAAACATAACTGCTAAACAGCCTTTATTAGTTATCTTGTAGTATTTTTTAGGTAAAACATAATCTAGTAGTCCACCTTTTTCTAAGCGTGACTCAATAATTCCTAATTCCTCTAAACGGTCAAGAGTAGTGTAAATTGTGCCTTTCTTAATTTTACCTTCTGAGTCTTCAACCATTTGCTTGCCATACATTTCTCCGTTTGTAGCGAGCATAACTAATATCAAAATTTCAACGTCTGAAAAAATTTCTAATCGTGGCATTAATAACCTTTACGTCTTACAAATTTGTATACCATAATATAGATCTACAGTAAATTAAATGCAACCATTTTTTATAAAAATAAGTGTCCAAAACTATGGTATTTTGGCCTTATTTGTTTTCGAAATGGTTAACGAAGGGTTTGAACTAGATGAAGTAGTTATTGCAATAAGACACGAGCCAGAAACGGGCAAGCTAATGAAGAGTCAAGTAGTAGTTAATAAAAAAGTCTGTTTGTTCAAATCTTGGTCGTGTTGTTAATTAAGCTAAATAAGGAAGTTAACTAAATTATAAAATTTTATAGATAAACCCGTTATAAGTAGTCTCAGAAAGTGCACTTTACGAAACATCATTTTTTTACGTCTCTTTTTATGTCCCAAAATAGTTTTTTCTTATCGTCTTAGAAATTATGGAACATTAAAAGGCTTATTATTTGTGGTCACTTTTCCAAACTAGCCAATTTCGAAAGCCACCTGCTACTTTTATCAAAAATTGCAAGAAAACCTACAACTTCAGGTTACTGCTAGCGAATTAGGCACTGACTACCAGCTTGAAAAGAAGAATTACTACATATATTAGTTTTCTTTATTTTTAAGCTAATGAAAAAGTTATTTTTAATAACTTACAGACTTTGCCAGCAGTAACCTGAAGTTGTAGGATAAATTGCGACCTTGCCGGGGCACAGTGCACGATGTTATAGCCCTCTATAAAGATATGTGGCTTAAGAAGCAACCATATCCATATATTTACAGCCCCAACAAAGACCTACATTAAAAAGTCCTTTGGTAATAGTTTGAACCTTGAAGTTAATCGGCGAAGGCAATTGTGCAGCAAGTTGCTGCACAATTTATTCACTGTTTTTGGATCTGTGGTGGTATTTCCAAAAGACGATAACTTCTTCTAAGGAATATACACAAAAAACTCCCCAGCTAGATTCAAACCAGCATTACAAGTAATACGCTGGTTTCCTCCTGATTCATATAGCTCTACCAAATTAAGTGTAACAATATAATGGATTACTATAAGTGAGAAAAAATAGACTGACTAGAGAATTGGTGTGCATCGAAGCTTGCTATCACATTGATTGGGTGCTTAACTTCCCAATTTTTCATGTAACTATTTAAATTAACCCAATATGGGCATCGCCAAGGATTCGTGTAAAATCCGCCAGATTGGGTGTTAACAAAACTGTAGTCTAGTAAACGCAAAAAATGACATTAACCTTGCTATATTTTTCAATAGGTTACAGACAGAAAATTGAATAGGTTTTGTAAACACTTCTCTGCTAAGAAACTTTACCCTAAGTTAAATTAAAGCTTTTTTGAACACATAAAAACATTAACTGATTAATTTATATAGCCTTATACGTTTTTGCAGTTTTATGTGGCGGATTTTACACGAATCCTTGCCGACACCCAAATTGTGGCAAGAAAAATTAATCCACTTTGAAACAGCACTAGCTGTTACTTCAGATCCAACACAACAATTTGGTAAAGTTTGCCCAAATCCCCGAAAAGTTCTTCAAGTGGGCAACGGTATTAAGGTAAAAAGGTTATCTAAGTGTAAAACAAGAGATTAAAGCTACTATGTATTTAGGAGTGTCTAAAAATTTGTAAGTTGGTAAACACAAAAATTACTTACAACTATGGTGTCTAATAAATCGTTTTTTGCTGCTTTAATAGATTATTTGTCTATTAATCGATTTAATAGACCTTTTTTGTAGCTTGCCAAACTTGCTTTTAACCCTGAAGAACTTTTCGGGGATTTGGGCAAACTTACCATTATGGCCCGCAGCACTTAACAATAGCTGTGAGCCATCTAAGGGCGGATAACAGGATCACTCCGTTTAACGTATCTTTTAACTTCTTTTCCATTAATGTACAGAGAGGTAATGGACTTATAGTAATTATCAAAATAATGTGGATCGGAGCTTATTGCATCTTTAAGAAATTCGGTAAATACGATTTGTTTACTTTCTTTAGCTTCTGTATCAGAAGCAAGATTATCAGTTATAAATAGATTAGCCCCTGTGGGTCGCTTTTTTCCTTCTGCGTTTTCATACATAGGAATAAGAGCATAATGAAGTCCTACCCTACAATCAACACTAATAGATACATCCTTGTTCTTTGTCTCTATTTCTAGCTTTTTCACAAATCTTTCAGCAAACTCATATACTTTTTCTTTACTCACTTGATGAAAAATGAAAATTCCGCCATCCCCGCCAGGAGATAAATAAAATTGCCAGTCTTGTTTTTCTGAGGCCAATGCTTCTTTGAATGCAAATATAACTGAGTTAAATCTTTGTTTTAATTGGTTGAGATTTCCTTGCGAAAATTTAGGAAGGTCATAACAAATAAGAGAAGCATTTACTCGATCAGTTTCAGCAATTTTGTAGTTTTCATCGAAATTAAAATTAATCTCTGAGCAAGCAGGCCAAGCAAAAGACGGCGCACGATAGCAAGGATACTTATCACCATGCTTATCTTCTATTTCTGAGCAAGCTTGTTTGAGTAACCAATGACCAGAGTTGAGCCCATCTAGTATATGGTTATAGATGCTCTGATCAACCAACATACCTTCATTAGTTTCTGATGTGGCAAGGCGAGCAGCAGTATTTATAGGTACACCAATAAAATTTAGTGATTCGTCAGCGTCCTCCAACACGTAAGTCTCTCCGTGAGTAATTCCTATACGTAGTGGTATTCCCAAACTAGAGCCTTTCTCAGCAATTTTGTGAAGAAGGTCGAGGGGTTCTATGTAGGATTCATCAGGCATAATTAAGATCGCGCCTATTAAAGCACTCAACACCCTTACATTTCTGTACTTTTCATCTGAAATACAATCTTTAATATTGTTGTGTAATACAGAAATAAGCTGATGAATCTGGATACCTATATTAACTTGTTTCAATCCTTTAATGGCTATAAAAGCTACGCTGGTTGTTATATTTTGGCCCTTTTTATACTGGGTTTCTACCATAGAAATATTTTTTTCCGCCCTTTGTAAGTACCCTACATATTTATATACTTTACACTTAACATTGAAGCGCAGATTTTCTCTTGCTAACAAGTTTAGCAATGCATCTCTTTGACCAGGAACTATTTTGTCCTCTATATCTTTAACTAGCATTGCTATATCTGTTTCTTTAAATTTGTTTGTGCTAATAAGTTTCTCTGTATTATTTTCCCAACGGGAAATTCTTTTAGTCGCTTCATTCAAATACCACTGAAGTCTATCTGTTGCTTCGGAATTAATGTTGATAGGAATCCTCGCAGTAGCCATATTACGCAGTACAATTCTTAAGCATTGGTTCTCAGCGTGTAACCTTAACAAATAAAGTTTTAAAGTACGTGCTTTCACAAACCCTTTATGGTTATCTTTATAATCATCATATTCAAAATACTTACGTTTTAAAATCCATATAGGGATTAATTTTCCATCATAATCAATATACGCATGATAAAGCTTAATTTCTCCACTTTTATCTGAAATTATGTGACTTGCATTTAAATGTGTTATTTCAATTCCATCATATTCATGAAACTCCAAAAACAGTAAGGGAGAGCCTGCCAATACCCATTGCTCATTAAAATTGGTTACCAGATTTTTTGAAGTAGTTGAGTATGCGTAACGTTTAGCAAGAAGTGTTCCAGCTTCGCCAATGGTTGAGCTAATTTTTGCGTTATGGGGAAACTTAAACTGTATTCTAAGAAGAAGAAAATATTGGACAATATCCAGAAAATTTTCATTTACAAATGAAAAAGCCTCATAGTCATCACAACTCCCGGGATCTCTAGTATATACAGTATTAGAGACGCCTACTTCAAACCTCCCAACTGCTAACCCATCGAAAAATAACCGTCTGAATTCACAATTAAACATATCGGAAGGAAATTCCAAAAACTGAAAAGCTCGGTTAGCTTCACATACTTCACTTTCACCAACCCACCCAATAATCCCTCCTCGTCTTCTGTTTCTGATTGCCCCAAATGAACGTACGAATTCTGAGTATGGATCTGGAGCGGGCCAAGTTGGGCGAGTTAAAACACCCGTTTGAACATCAAAAAATCTTCTTAAATCTGTAAAAGGGTAATGAATTGAGAGCAGCATAATTAACCTATGAAATTAAAATCCCCACCGACAAACGGGGGGGACACTCCCAGCATCCTTTTCAGGGCTGAAGGTTTCTAATAAAAGTCCAAAGCTTTTACTAGAACTTACGTATATTGTATTAAAAAGAAATTTATTGTCAATTTTTAATTTCTGCATCAACAGTGTTTTGTAGTTTTCTTTTTTGTAACTTGACAAACAGGTTACATAAGAGCAAAAACCAAGGAAAACTACTACGATAATGTAGTAGTAGATGTTACAGGACAAACAGCTTTGGCAATCATAAAAGCTATCTTGGCAGGAGAAAGAGATCCTAAAAAGTTAGCAGAGAATCGTCATTATGGTTGTCGTAATTCTGCTGGGACTATTGCACAGTCTCTAGTAGGCGACTATGGAGAAGAGCACTTATTGCGCTAAAGCGAGCATTAAAACTCTATGAGTTTTACTAAGAAAGAATTAAAGAATGTGATGAAAAAGTAGAACAATATTTGGGTGTTTTTGCATATCCCCGCTTTTTTCGAAAACTTGACTAAATTTCATATATATAGTATAATTAACTAGGCATTAAATTTATCACTATAGCTAGCTAATCTACAATGGTGATTATTAAAATCTAATAAATATATGAAACGCTACGTTTTACTTGCAGTTATTATATTACTAATAGGTATATCTAGTTACGCTTATTTTATAGTAAAGCCCCAAAAACAAAGTGCAAACCTGTGTCGCCAAGCAGCAGCAATAACATTTGAAAATTATAAAAACACTGTGGAAACGGAAATAGCCTTTAGCAATAACTTCAATAGAGGTAATACCCCAAGGAAAATATCAAATGATAGTTTCGAGTACCCAGACCACACTTTCAAGAAGGCCGCCTTCAAAGAACCAAGACATGTCTTCAAAAACTCCAATAATTGTTTTGTTGAGTTTGCATATACAATTACTAGGTACGGGACATTGGTTGACAAAAGATCTTCAGTTACTATTTTAGATACCAATACCAACCAATCCATTGGAGAAATAATTCGTAGTTCAATAGGTAATCGCAGCGATTATACTACTTATACAGGCTTCCTTGATGGGCAAGCTATTATCCTCGATTCAAACTTAGCAAATAAATCAGACGCTCAAAAAACAAAAGCAATTAAGGAAATATTTCTAAAAAAAGAAGCAGAAATATTTGGAAACAACGATTACACTTTACCCTTTGAAGAATCTTAATACGAACCAGTCGTAAGTTAAAGTTTACAGCTTGGACAAATTAATACAAATATTAATTGCAATAATCGATATCTATTTTTGTAAATGTATAGTAAGCCTTAGCTATAAAACTAGCCACCCAAAGGTGGCTAGTTTTATAATTTGTGTTACTGAAGACGTATAGAATTACTCCAAAACAGATTGTTATGTTGATTGTCGTCATTTCCCCCAAACTTCCACTCTAAATCAAATTGTGAGCAATTAGGACAGGTGGTTGTAATGCTAACTGATCGTGATTCATATGGAGAAAGACGAGTTGAACTAAAGAATGGTGCGATTTGCTGGTTATAGCTCTGACCTCCAATAGTCATACTAGTAAGGTTAACGCCAACACCATTTGTTTCTTTTATAGTGACTGTATAATGGTAATTTCCATCAGATGACCTAGAAACTGAGCTTGGAGAGAAAGTAACTTGTACATTACCTATATTATTATTAGCTGGAGCATTTACAGTGAACGGTTTTGGAGCAGAGGGTGTACCATTGTCACCATTTCTAACATATATATCGTAAGTTCCAGAAGATATAGTTAGTGGTACACTAGAGATTTTTGTAGTGGTTACTGTACCATTAAACTCTTTCAAGGCACCATTTGTAATAACACAATTACCAAAATTTGGGCAACCTGGGCCAATGACTACAACCTGAGCTGTGTTTGAGTCAAAACCATCCCCATCAATACGAACAAAAAATCTTTGGTTAGGTGTGGGTGTACTTAATGGAGTAATCATGTCAATACGAGGTTTAGTACTACTTCCATTTCCACCAAATTGCGCAGTCAAAGTGTAATTTGAAGTACCAGTTGCAAAGCCGTGTACCATAATAAACCATTGACCCAAAGCTGGATTTAGAACATCAACATTTTCATTAGAGCCACCAAGATAAGGACGGTAGTCGTAGCTATTCAAACTTGGTAAAGAGTCGTGCTTAACGTATAAGTCTGCATCACCCGAGCCTGTCATATTAACAGTAAAATGAACCCCTGGAGGTAATGGCCCAAGAACAGAAATTCTATAAAATTTTTGTTGATCTTTTGTAACACTATCACTAATTGATTGCCCGTTATTCAGTGTGGTTACTCCATTATTTCCACCACTAGAGGGATTAACCGTCACAGTAACTGTATTACTAAACCCACTGTCAGTATTCTGCCCATTTGCTGCTAAGACAAAATACTTAATCATTGGAAAAGTAGCGTTTATTGGAAAAGTAAATGCTATGTTGATATTACCACTGCTATTAGCAACAGCTCCAGCTGTGTATTTAGGTTGATTTGAAGTAGGGTCATAAAAGTAAAGGGTTACGCCACCATTTGGGGTATAGCCGCTACCAGAAAAAATAAATTGTTGCCCTTGCGTTCCTTGTGCTTCATTACTCCCATTAACTTGTAAAGTGATTCTTGGTGGTGGACCTTGTTGAAAACATTCAATAAAGCCGGCTATAGCATTTGCTATATCACAAGTATCAGGAAAGAACTGTGTCAAACAACCTATACCAGCAGGTACTGCACATATTCCAGCACTTGGAGCTGCAGTGGTTGCTACACAAAATAGATAGTTATTAAATTTACACTGTAGGGTTTGAAATGTACTGATGGAAAAAATTTTTTCTAATATACAACCTAAAAAATCTCTAAGCCCTAGCGGTTCAATATTACTCAGCGCAGTATTATTTGGAGCAAAAGGCGGTGTTGGCGTTATCTTGAAATTATTATCTTGTAACTCAATAGTATAGGCTTCCAAAGTTCCTAGTGCCTGTACTCGCACACCACGACCAGCAAAATTTGCATCAAGTAAGATTGGATAAGAAGTATTGTTAAAAGCCAATATAAACAAAATAGCTTGCCCGTTTAGATTATACTCTGGTAGAGGTTGAACACTACTTACAATAATAGACCCGTTCTGGCCACGGTGAAACCAAATAGGAACACTATCGTTATTTATGTAAAGCCCATTTAATTTGAGCGTATGTTCTAAATTATCAGCTCCTCTATACGTAGATATCTTTAATACTTCTTGAATCTCCTGTCTTGATACAATTTTTTGCTGAATCTGGTTATTCAAAACGGTCTTTGGATTTCCAAGCCAATCTTGTTTTGTAGGTTGTTCTATACTCTTTTCTGTATAGATTTCTTGTGCAAAAGTTAGTTGTGGATCAATGAATATTAACCCGGTAACAAATAAACTTAACAGTAGCGTAAAGAGAAAACGAATCCTATTGGCTATCACGTTAGCTCCTCCTATACAAAAACATTAAAGTTAAACAGCGTTTAATCTTGAATAACTATGAATAAGCAAATAAAGTAGATACTAATATCCTTACAACTTGCAGCAGATTTTAGTTATTACTTCCAAAGGACTGAAAAGTCTTCTTGCTTTATCAATCCACTTCTCAGCTAATTTTCTGCTTTGTGGCTTTTCATGCACTCTTCATTACATTCTAAAAACCATTTTATACGCCACAAAGTTAAGCTTATTCTAACAAATCTTACTATTTATAACCATAGCGTACTAACAAAAAATATTATAAAAACTCTTGGAAATCATTAATATATTGAACCCTATAAACACCCTATAAACTATATTTTAAAGGACTCATTAACTATTTTAACTAAATTAATAGTTTCTAAAATAATTTTAAATATTCGCTGAAAACATTAACTTTATTATCAAATAAGTAATCAAAAACCTATTTCTAAATAGTAGCCTGTTTAAACGTCTCTAAATTTTGACTTCGAAGAAAAGCAAGGCTTATATAAGCTTCGCTTTTCTTTTAATTTTAAATTCTGGAGCTTCAAAAAAATTCGAATTTTCACTCAATTTTCTTTCATGCCAATATTTGCTTTAAATAAACAGAAATTACTGACGCATATCTCACACAGAGTATGACCGCATCTTGTCTTCTTAATTATGACTTTTGAAATAGCTAACCTTATCTTTTACAGTAATTTGACATCTATTGACAATTATTGTTAACTTGATATACTGATATTGAGGTACTATTAATATGGCAACCAAAACTATGAACATTGCATTAACAGACGAATTAACCGCTTTTGTTGAGGAAGAAGTTAAAAGCGGTAATTATGGTAATACCAGCGAATTTTTTAGAGATTTGCTGAGGGAACGAAAGAAGCAGCGGGTACAGGAAAAACTAGAAGAACTATTACTTGAAGGTTTACACAGTGGCGAACCTATTTCTGTCACGCCAGAATACGTCAAAGAAAAACTAGAAAGGTTAGTGGCTAAGGCCAAACAAGCAGGTAAAACCAAAAAGTAATGAACAGAGAATTAAAAGTTCTTCCTAAAGCTGACCAAGATATTGATGGTCATTTCAATTATATAGTTGAGGATAGTCTTGATGCTGCTGTCCGGTTTTATGATGCAGTCTATGCAACCTTTGACACCTTATTGCTTAGGCCATTCATTGGTAAAGCAAAAGTATACCGTAAACCAGAACTCAGCGGCCTGCGAATGTGGTTCGTGAAAGGTTTTGAGCATTACCTTATTTTTTATAGAGTTGGTGAAGAAACCTTAGAAATTGTTAGGATACTCCATTCTTCCAGAGATATTGAAAAGGCTTTAACTGAAGATGAAAAAACAGAGTAGAAAACTACTTTGTTTTTTCATAAGAACTTTTAATACCCAGTTAACATATTAAAAGTTAAAGCCGTAAGTTTTAATATGCATTTTCCATATTAAAACTTGGAGTGCAAACAGTAATACTAAAAAGAACCTTTTTCTAAAAATAGCCTCCTTAGCCCATTTTCACCCCCTCATCCGAACCAATCAAACTGTTATGCTGATATCAAGAACTTTAATATATTGATGGGGGTGTCCAGCTTGTTACCTTAGAAGCTGGTTGGAAAATTACTTAAGGTTATTTTATAGGTGTGTGTTTTAAAATATTCGATAGCCCATTTCATCCAGGTCGGATACGCTGCTAGTTGTGGGCTACCAGAAGGGAAGCTTGAACGCTCCCCAACAATAGAAAATGGTAAATTAGGCTTAACTAAAATCTTTTCGCCATTCATCTCTAGGGTGGAAAATACAATTTTGACCATATCACGCTTTTCTTGAATATTTCCCATTTTATAGCTTAAATAAGCGTTATTTATGAGGTGGAAAAAATCTGTAGCTTCGGTTAAAAATTGCCTTCCATCGCCATTCAATTTAGTCAATTTTTCTTCTATAGACTTTTGCTCTAAAATAAAACTGTTCTTTTTCTCCAGATAACTAGCTTCATCAATCACCCTATCTAAATAGCCATCTGTTAGCTTTGATAGGCGTTCTTTTAGCTGTTCTAATTGCATTTTTAAGGTTTTCTTTTGAGTTTCAGTAGAATCAACAATATTATCAGTCTCTGCTTCAATATACTCCTCAAAACTCGTTCTCTCTTCATTATTAAAAGCTAGCTTCCCTAAAAAGTCTCCTACAACATTTTCCACTGCCTCTTCTCGGAAACTCCTTTGCTGACAGCCTTTAGTATGACAGCGATAATATATGTGCTTTTTATGAATTTCGCCGCTTGGTTTCTTTTGACAATGGGCACAGCAGATAATTCCTCTAAACTGGAATGTATGGCGTTTTATCTTTTTAATATTCTTGCCTGCTAAAACATCTTGTACTTGATCAAACAATGTTTTACTAATAAGTCGCTGATGAATACCATTAAAAATTTCTCCCTTCTCTTTTAGCCGTATTAAGCCAATATAAAACACATTGTGCAGGATAGAAGAAAGACCATTTCTTACAACTTTATTTCCATTTCTATTACGTAGCCCTAAATCATATAGTTTATCCACCAACGCGTTTAATCCCCAATCGCCAGTTGCATACATCTCAAAAGCTTGTCTTATGAGTGGTGCTCGTATTGGGTCTAGTTCTTTAGGCTTACCTTTACCCATGTTTAAATAGCCTAAAGGTGCTGGACGCGGGTATAGGCCTTGTTTGATGCGTCCATAAAAACCTTTGCGGGTTTCTTCTCTTAAGTTTCTAATAAAATCACTGGCAATTACTGCC
>CAZHXL010000007.1:48719-58079 GCA_964536575.1 uncultured Clostridia bacterium
TGCCTGAATATCAGCAGAAAGCCTGCCACCTCTAGAATGCAGATCCAAGCCTTCATTAACAAAGTGTACTTCTATACCCTGGTCAATAAGCTCACCTAAGTCTGCCCAATCTCTGAGGTTTCTAGCACTACGGTCAATCTTGTGCATAAGTAAGCCCTCAGCTTGTCCCTGCTTGATAGACTTAAGCATTTGCTCAAATATTGGACGGCCTCTCTTAGCGGCGGTTTCCCTCTCCTCGAACTGTTTAACAATGTGTAAATTCCACTGCTGTGCGTGACGCTCTATAGCAGCTTGTTGCTCAACTAGTGATGTTCCTGTTTGTCCTTGTCTAAGGGTAGAAACGCGAATGTAAGAAAAAAACTTCCTCATAATGGCTTAAAATCCGGTTGTATTATTTGGGTTAGATTGGTAATTGAGGACGAGCAAATAATGGCAATAAATGGCTAATCTTAGCGGTACCACATGGTATCGGCTCCACTGGAAGCTGTCAAATTCCGAACTCGATGGTGAATTCTCTTTACCAGGTCAATGTATTGGGTTAGATAAAATGACGCTTCCTGTTGTCGTTCCAAAGATAGGCCTGGGTAAAGACTTGAAACGTCTATCTGGGTTTTAGTTATGGTGTTTATTTCTTGCATAACACACTAATTAACTTGCTTTTGGAGTTTCCTGGAACAAACCAAGCCTAGTGCTATGGCAAAAAATAATCTGCCATAATAATTAGTTTTCCAACTCTCTCGTTTGGTTTGGTTGATATGCTTTGCTAGCTCAAAATATTGAACAGCAAGATATCTTGCTACTTCCTGACTAGTGGGTTTATTTTTGTTACAAATAATGCCGTATACCTCTTTAGATCTACAGTGATAAAGAGTCAATTTTAATTTCTTTGCTAGTGCTTTAATATGCTTTGTTACATCCACTACTAAGTCCCCATTAGGCTGCACTACTTCCATTTGCTTAATTGCCACAACTGATACCTCATAATCCAGTATTAATTGGGCAAAAATCTTCGTTACTTTCTCTAAAATCACTGCTTTACTTTTACGGTTAGTAATGTTTTTTACTGCGTAGAGTAAGAGTTTATTGTTAGTTACAACTGCTACACCAAGTTCACGAGTACCAGGGCTAATGGCGAGAATAGTTTTTGTTGTATTTTGCATAAGTGTTTACAAAAAAGAAAAATATTGCAGCACGACTTTTCTTGACCTTACGTGCTGGGGTAGCTTGGGTTTGCTCAAAAGCTTTTTCAATAATTTTTAATGGGTATATTTCACAGTAATACTGGTAAAGTGTCAGGTTATCTAGATCATTAAAAGTTTGAGCAATGGTTTTTGCTATTTGCTCTAGAGTATTTTTAGCCGAGAATAAATCTTGTTGCGTTGAGCTTTCCATACGTATGTATGTTGTATTTATTAATATTTAATAATGTATGTAAGTATGTACGTAAGGTAGGTGCTTTTCTAAAAAAAATGGCTTAAATAAAGTACATTTTTGATCATTTTTGTATATTTAATTACAATGATTTATTTAACTTTTGTCCAGATGTCAGTAGATATGCACTGCTTGTCCACAACCTATCCACATTAATTGTGGATAAACTAACCCAGCTGATCAAAGTAAATTTACAGAAGTAGCTATAGCTACTCAAAGGTCACGAGATTTATTGACTAGGTAGATGATGTGTTTGTGTAATCTATCTTTTTCCTTTTGAGAAGGTTTAGGAAAATTAATAATATCCAAAAAAGCACAAACCTCTCCAACTTCTTCTCGCCTAGCAAGAAGTTGAGAGGACAATTCCTTAGAAGCTTCCAGGCGATGTTCTACCTCCTGCTGGACGTTTGAGTAAACATGATTAAAAAGTACACGAACAGGTAGACCTAAAATATTTTCTAAGGTCAGAGCAGTTTCTAAAGTAGGAAGTCTTAGTCCTCGCTCTAAACGATAAACTGAGTGTTGGCTTTTATGGCCAAGCAAGTAGGCAAGATCTTTTTGCCTTAAGCCAAGCTGCTTTCGAACTAGCTTTAGATTGTACGGTATCCTCATTTTTGTTTTACAATGGGCTATAAATAGCTAATTAGTTTATATTGCCCATAGTACCAATAATGAAAAATGAGTATAAGTGGGTAAAAATAGCCTAACTGGACAACTTTTAGCCGGTTTCTAGCTAAAGCTGTTGATAACTTTTTTATAGAACATTAAAACCACTGTTGAAGTGGTTAGTATATTTAGTAAAAACTTTAACTTTATGAGGTTATAAAAATGTCTGAAGATAATAGTGAAGTATTTTTGAAATTGCAATCTCGCCCACTACGACTAGTGTACTTAGTTGATAACCGTGATGATTTATTAGACGCAATTACTTTATATACACACACCTGGGGTGGGATAGCAAATATTATTTTGCCTATTCCTAAGGATGAGGTAGAAGCCTTTCAATTTAAGCAGGCTCTGAACCGTGCAGATCCAGACTGCATTTTAGTACCAGCACGAGGAATACCAGAAACTGTTGCACACCAACCTTTAAAAGAGTCTCCAGCACTTATAATTTCGATATCTAGAGAACAAATTAATGAACATTTGGCAGGTAACATGCCTATATACATTGATTATGGAAAATTGTTGCATTTTGGAATAATTCTCTCTAAGAAATTCCAAACGAAAGTATCGGACCGCTTAATTTACTTACCAGCAATAAATGAAACTTATAAATTAGAGATAGGTCTCCAAGCAGGACTACCTAATGACCGGTTTAGAAACTTCTTCAAAAAGCAGTTATCCGCACGATTATTACCAGCACCAGAAACTTACGTTGATCTATTTAAAACTGCTTTCTTATCACTTTGTGGCTCTACTCCATTATCAATGACACTAATAGAAACAAAAGGGGGGATGGTATTTCGATATGGGGGTAGTAATCCTGAAGATTCAGATGATCCCCTAGACAAATGGGGAATAGACGACAATTCCCTACTTTGGATATATTTAGATAAAGCAGAATCAATAGCTGGCGCAGTTGCATATTGGAACTCAGGTTTAAGAAAAAATAAAATATACCTCCCATTTGAGGGATTTACAGAAAGCATATCAGTATTAGTTCCCCAGATATTAAAAGTTTTACCTTCTATTAGAGGGATCGTGGTCACAGCGTCTCTTAGTGAAGAACAAGCTACTACACTTCAAAAAGACATTGATGTCGCTTTTAGGAATGCTAATAGACGAATCCATATTTCTGTGAAATATGATAGCTATAAATTTAACTTAATCCGCAATAGATTTTACCATGATGGTTCACCTGATTTTGCAAGTAGAGCGGTGGGTACTGATAAAGCTATACGGTTTAAACCTCCTATACCTTTTGGCCACGACAAAGACGATTATATTTATGGGTTTGAGGCAGAAATAACTCTGAACTCTGGACAAAAATTACTTTCACCCAAAACCGAAACTATGGCTTTACTTCTTTCTAACGACATAAAAAGTATTGAAGAAGCTTTTAATGATACTGATAAAGCCGCTATAAATTATTTATCTAGAAGTGTACGTGCCAACAGTGATGGCACAGCAGGCACAGTCCAAACTGGTAAGGAAGTAGTCTTATACCTACATCCCAGTAATACTGTAATAACCCATATATTAAAGAGTGCTGGCTACAACATAAAAAAGAACGATCCCACTCGCTTTGCTCAAGGATTTGTATCGCGACTTGGAGGATTTGAAAAATCCTTTGAGTTAGTAAGCAGCGAAGGTTTGGAGATAATAAAAATTCTGGCTGATGTTTATAGCGTCCCAAAGCTTAAACCTGGAGAAGTGCTAAATAATGAAAATAGTGAGTACACTACAAAGCTTCCACTTAAAAAGGGTTATGGTTTCCAACAAATCGCAGAGCCACTTGCAAAAAATTTAAATATAGAGAAAAAAGACGCTTTTAACAAAGTCAAAAAATGGTTACCTTTGCTTTTATCCTCTAGCCTTGTCCAAAGAGGAGTTGCATTAGTATGTAAGAATTGTGGTTTAAGAGATTGGTACGCTCTGCAAGAAGTGCGCGAATTCGTCACTTGCTCAGGATGTATACAAGAGTTCCAGTTAGATACTGGGCCTCTTAATTTTTCTTATATAATTAATGAAATGGCAAACCGATTTGTAAAAAGTGGCGGCATAGCAGTGTTAGCTACCGCATCTTTACTTAACCAGATTAGCAACTCCGGCTACATTGAGATCGGCGGAAATTTGCATCTTCCAGAACAAAAGCAGATTGTAGCAGAGTCAGATTTGTTTTGGTTAACTCAAAGTTCTTTAATAATTGCAGAGTGTAAAACTTTCTTATACGGAATAGGAAATAATTGGCTGGATAAAGTAAAAGACTCCTTAATACAGACAATAAATGTTGCAGAACAACTTGGAGCAAAAGCGGTCATACTGGGTATGGTAGTACCTGCTGACGATCCTAAAATTCCTGAAATTCATACATTAATTAAAGATACAGAGCAAATAAGGATGGATAAAGGAATAAGAGTTCATCTTGGACTAAATGGAAAATTCTACTTAGATGGAAGAGACAAAGAAGAAGACTTATACAGGATTCAACCATTGGATTTAGTACTAATCACCTACCTTAAACAAACTAAAACTGAAGTTGGAAATACCGTACCTACTAGCATAGGGTGGGCTAAAAGCCTTCTCAATCGCGATATTTTATTATCCTGGGAAAGTGAGTTAACTTACACTTACTTATTGAATAAACCTATGGTTAACCAACTTGATGAACCCTCCGATCCCACAGTAAGAGAAACATCTTTAGATTTAGTACTAGAGGAAATTTCTGTAGGAGTAGAAGTATTAGAAATAAAAAAAATAAGAGATTATCTTGAGCAGTACAATGACCTACTTCCAATACTATCCTCAATTTATAAAAGTGTAAAAGAGCAGTTTAGCGAAAGTACAAAGTTATCTCTCGAAATCTACAAAGAATCAGAAACTAATTGTGAGCATTTAGCTTTATACATTAAGCCTCCAAAATCTGATAATCAAATGCAGAACTTATTTCAGGACATAAGATCACAATACGAAGAAGCTCTAGCAAATTGCAGCGGCTCTTTACTGTTAACAATTGTCTTTCCTTCTACCGAAGCAAGTCCTGACACCTAATCAGAAAGAATTTTTATTCTTCCACAAGTTCAAAAAAATGTAACCACAATATTCACTCAAAAGAAATAATTTTGGTATCTGCTATTAATAGAAATTACGTTATTGTCCATGGCCTTGTGCGAGGTTCCGCAGCAATGCATTGCAATTTTACTTCTCCAAGATGACAGTAAAATTACATAGTGTAGTTGCTACATATAACTTCTTTTTAGGTTGCAAAAATTTTGTTCTTAAGGTTTTACTTTTTTTGGTGGGGCTGTTCTTATATCTGAATTTTCTTTCCAAAACCACCCATTAAAATCGCAGTCAATATTATCAGCACGCACTTTTTCCATACAGCTCAAGTACTGAGAAAGCATTAATACAACATCACTATTGGTTGGTAACTTTTCTCCATTAAATAACTCAAAATCATCAAAAGGTTTATTCTTATCGTTCAAAAATTTATTAGTTTTTACTAAAACATTATTAATATACTTAAGTTTAAACTCATTCACAGCATCATTTGGACTCTTTTTTGCAAAATTGCTCATCTCATCATATAGAGCACTAAGTTGTGATTGAATTGATTCAAAAATATTAATATCTTTTGTGTTCATCATGCTATCCTTTCCTACACAGTAACACCATAATGAGATTTCTTTCCCTTAAATCTTAATATCTTTTTGCGGTGGTTTTGTTTTTATGTTAGTAAGTTGTCCATCAATAAGCCAACACCAAAATTCATTTATAGTCCCGTCTGGACGTTTTTTGATAAAATACTCACCTCTTCATAAAAACTTTCCAGCTGCATTCTTACCTTTAAGATAAGTGTAGCTCGCTTTCATCCATGGTGAACCTATCTATAAATTATTAAGAAGGACAACCCCTCATAAATTCAATGTATTTCTTTTTGATAACTTCTATGGGTAGTCGTTGTTTACTCTCAAATACTGTAACCATCAATTCCAAGTCCACATCTGTTAGTGCAATAATACATTTTCTCTGCCCAGACCAAAGATCAATAGTATTCTTATGCATTGCTTGTGGTAGTGGATTACGTGTGACGAGTATTCCAAATTTACCAAAATGGTCCGCAAGATATCTATTCAGTTGATTGATGTGTTCGCGTTCAATTTCTTTAACATTTTTCAGCTCCATAACAATTTGGCGACTTAAGTAATCTCTATAAATATCTTGAAGGAAATCCATCGATCTGCTGTTATAAAAAATTAAATCTCTAATCAACACACCTGATTCTGTCCTACTCTGCTCAGTTGCGAAATCTAAATGTGGATAAAGTAAGGATGCCATTAAAGACGAAACGAGATCTTCATATTTACTATCAGCATTGTCAGTCTTACCGCTAGGTAACTTTTTGATTTGTGCTAGCTTTTTCTTTGCTGATAGGATAGGGATAGGCTTAAATAAAGGATCATTTTTGCAGTCCGCTATCGTTCTTTCTTTTTGAGCTATATAAACATGGACAAGATCATAATTATTACGGTTAAAGTTTAAGACTTCAATTCTATTAGGACGAACCTGCTCATTGTGTAGTGGCTCCTTTACAAAGTAGCCTTCATAATAATCTTCATAATTTATCCATGGGACAAATCTTAGCCACCTCTTTGGAACAAGCAAAATAGCTTCACCGGTTTCTGGGTTAGTTGGTAGGTCTAAATCCTCTTCACAAAACTTGTTGGTTCTATAATCATAAACATTTTGGAGGTGTGTTTTATGTCTGGGTATTTTATGCCGACTACACTGATCGATTGTAAAATCAATTAAGAAAGATTTGATAAAACTACAGGCTATATCACTGATTCTATCTTTGGAGATTTGATCAACATATAGCTGTATTTCCTCAAAATGTATAAAGCCACTATCCTTAATTTGAGGAATATCACGAAATAGGTTAAGAATATCACCTGCTATTTTTTCACCTATTCTTTTACCTTTCCTATTGTTAGCCTGGCCTAAACCCACCTCTGCGCATTCTGATGCCTTAATTAAAATTTCTATGGCCTCCCTTTCTTTTTGTCTTTTTACAAGATAGCCTAGATGGTTAAAAGAATTTACTACTACTGTGTGTAAAGACTGATCTTGCAGTGACGGAGATTTCCATAAAAGAAATGGATCAACATATAAAGGAATATCCTCGTCCAAGAATGGAATTGCAAAGTCTACTTCTTCTTGGGTAAAAGCAATATTGTAATAATCATTTAATCTTGGTCTAATTATAGTCATTCTTTCAGTTATTTTCGTCTGCAATAGTATTTGTAAACATTTTTACTAGTTTAACACTTAGTCTGCATTTTATAAGCCAAGTCATTTTATCTAACTTCTTAATAGAATTTCAAAAATAAATACTCCTTCATAGCAACATTTTTGGCTGATTTTTTACACAAAAAATGCGGGGAGGGGCTCGCGCCAGAGGGGAGGGGCTGAATCTAAAAGGTTACTAACTTGTGTTCTTAATCAGGTTTGTTTGTGTATGGTTGTTGGATTTTGAGGAATATATTGTTTGATGCAGGTGATTATGAAAATGAGTTCTGAGTTTATGTTTTAATGTTATTGTAATGTAGCTAAAACTGGTGAACCGTTGGCTGCAACGGTGAGCACGGTAGTGCGATATAGCTGGACACAAAAGAATTTTGTAATTGATTTATTTCAATGGTATTTAATGACTAATTGGGTGTATTCTTCGATTTTACAGACTGTTTATAGTTTTGCGCTTTGTCTTTTTATAGGGTGTTTATAGTTTACAAAATGGAATGAATTGTTATGCACAAATGAAAATTGCCTAATGTTTATTCTTTAATGTTTTATTTATAAAGCATCTATCTGCATAATTATTTTATATAGTTCTAAAATAAAAAAGCTTTGTTTTTAACTGTCGTCTGGCTTTTACTTTTTGCAATTTGTTAAAGGTGTTTGTTAGTTTGGAGTACGAATTGATCGGTCTTTAAGATCTAATCTAACTACCCTATCTCCATTAAGCAACTCCACGTTTCTTGGTATAAAATCTTTACAGGTTGACCATCTCTCAGACCTTGCTGGTATACCATCTGTTACAATACAAACTCTATATGACTCATTGGGTTTAAACCAACGGACATGTTCGCCTTTACTCATGCTTTGTGGGTCTTGGGCAACATTAGGACTTATGCAAAGTTTTTCATCAGTTCTCCAATAATCTTTACTACATGCGGTCAAGATAATTACACCCCTTCCTGGATCATCCCCGAAATCCCAATTAAATTTTATAGGTAGATCCTTAGGTGAATAATTAAACTCCTTTGTCGCAGAAAATTCGCCGTTGTATGATGGAGATTTAACGCTTACTAGAATATTTATATATGGTGTTCCAGAAACTGTAGGGTCTATTTTTACTGGCTGTTTAAATGGCTCTCTAGTAAGTTCTTTTCCTATTACCAATCTATTATTTTCCAGAAATTTTACACCATTTGCATTTATATTCACTATTCGGGCTGTTGTTGGATCTAAAAAACCAATCCAGCTAGCTATAAACTCAAAGTCTTCGTGGGAAGAGCCTATCGGCCTAGTACTAACATGTAAACCAGGGGAATTATCTATTACGTAGTATAAGCGGTCAATTTGCTTCTCGTACTCTGTAGACGATTTAAAACATTCAAGGTTAGCATCTATAATCCTCATTGCTATAAGCTTTTTTGCTTCCACAACCTGCGTTGCTAATCGTCCTTTTTCTACTACGCAGTTATACCAAAATTTAGCTATGGTTGGCGATGCCGAAAATTGTAAGAAGAAAAGTTTGTGTTCTTCTTTAATTTTTTTATCTTGTGATTTGCAGTACAAGTTATCAATCTCTTCTTCATCTTCAGCACTGTATCCACCGGTAACTATTCCTGGTATTTTACCTCCGGCAAAAGTGGATTTGTCTTTTGAACTTTTGTCTCGCTTACAAAAATTTTCCCATAGTTTATTGTTTAATCTTTCTTCAGTGTTTACATGAAGTGTATCTTTAACACCTTCTACTAAAATTTCATTGCAATTAATTCCCAAGTCACCAAGGGTAATATTTGGTAACAAATTATTAAAATTATCTACATAAGCATATTTGTTTTGTGGCCTTTGTGTTTTTGAGGTGTGATTAGGTAACCGTTCACGGGGTATTAAGCGGCGAGAGAAAGGTTAGATTGGGATTGAGCTAAAGAAATGTCAGGCAAAAGAGAAGGAGCAACGTTGCCATTACGAAAA
>CAZHXL010000008.1:0-2138 GCA_964536575.1 uncultured Clostridia bacterium
ATTTTGAGCAGGCTTGGCTAGCTTAGCCAAAGGATAAGATGTGTTAGTAGCTAAAGAATTAGTTTCCGATTTAACTTGTTTAAGCTCTGTTTCTGTTTCTTGTAGACGTTGACGGGTTTCTTCTACCTGTTTTTCCAATTGAGTAGCCCGCTTATTAGCAGCGTCGGCTGTTTCACGCGCAGCTTTGGCTTCAGCTTCAGCACGCTCTATCCTAAGTAAAAGCATGGACATATCTACACTAGTAGTAGGTGGAGTACCAGATTTTTTTTCTGCTGTTTCTATTTTCTCTTTGTCCTCTTTATCACTAGCTAATGCTAAAACCGATGGATGAAAGAGAGCAAAAGCTAGTATTAGTAGTGCGAAGCGGCTAAATAGAGTATTGGAAAGCTTTTTTAACATTTTTCCCCCAGGAAACATAAGCTAAGGTTAAGTTTTAGTACGAAATTCAGTAGTTACTTCTTCTAGCATTCTCCAAGCTTGTTCAAGATGTTCACGAGCTAAGAGCATTTTATTTTCTAAATCAGGCATACGAGGATATATTGCTCCCTGTATTTGTACCCAATGATTTACTAGTTCAATCTCATATTGTTGCTCACTTAGTATTTCAAGAGCATCATTAAGTAAAAGGCTTATTTTTTTGTAGCGTTCTTGTATATCTTGAGTATTAGGATAAGCAGATAAATTTTCTAATATCGCAGTATTTTCTTCAAGCACACAAACCGAAGGATCACTAAGTAACCGGGTACGCTTGTGGGTTTTTTCTGGATCGCGATCTGGGTCAAAAATAAATAATGGTGTAACGCTAGGAGGTCTAGTCAACTCTCGGCTTGAAGTTTGGGGTAATCCCTCTCCTGTTAGATAAGCAATAGTAACAGTGATATTGTCTTTACCCCCTCTCTCATTTGCTAGTGAGACCAGTTGTTGACAAGCTTCTGAGAGAGAAGAGCTATTTTTAATAATTTGCATCATTTCACTCTCTAGCACATTATTAGAGAGACCATCACTACAGACTATTAAGTAGTCTTTTTGCTGTAAACATAGTTTACGTACGTCTACTTGGATAATTTCTTCTAAGCCAACTGCTTGTAAAATAACATTTTTTCTTGGATGTTGAGCTGCTTCTTCAGGTGTTAACAATCCTTTAGAAATCATTAGTTCAACCAAAGATTGGTCAGTAGTGATTTGAGTTGTGCGGTTTTGGCGAATCAAATAAGCTCTAGAGTCGCCTACTTGGGCAATATAAGCAGAGTCTTGTTCGATTAAAATTGCTGTAACTGTAGCAGACATTCCTTTGTATGCTGGAACATCTTTACCATAATTCCAAACAACATAATTAGCTTGTTCTACGGCAGCGATTAATCGGTCATGAGCAGGTATTGACCAGGATAACCTTGCTAGGGAATCATTGATAGCATGAATAGCAAATTGGCTAGCTATTTCTCCTGAAACTGAACCTCCCACACCATCTGATACAACTAGTAAAAAGCTACAATCACTAAGGGAGGTAGTTTGAGTAGTATTAGTAGGGAAGGTTTTACCATTGCGAAAATCAGCTAGTAAAAAACAATCTTCATTTTTTGTTCTTAATAGCCCAATATCAGTAATTCCTTCTACGCTGATGTGCACTTCATTATTACTCATAAAAGAACGAGACAGCTTTCAGATTTTATAGTGTTTTAGTGAGGGTAACACCTAAGTTTTAAGCAAGGATTTGACAAGAAATTCCAATAGTGAAAACACCTCAGAAACAAAATTATACACAGCCTAGATGTGATGAACAACCTACTTTTTCTTTTTGTTAACAAGCATTTAATGTAAATAAAAACCTTGCCAAAATTGCCAGGCAAAGAGAGACATGCAGATTGGCATTGCTTGCATTTAGAGAGGGCTTACATTATTCTGTTCGCTTAATCCCTTTAGCAAATAAATAACTAACTTTATTGAGGTCTATCATTAAATGACAGCAGAACAAACCGCAGTGGAAGCGGTCAATGCAAGCTTTTATAAGGCATTGGAAAATTGCAACATGGCAGCAATGGAAGAACTTTGGTTACAAGAAAGCTGGACACGTTGTGTTCATCCAGGTTCAGAAATACTAATAGGTTGGCCAGAAATTCGGCGTAGTTGGGTGTCAATAT
>CAZHXL010000008.1:2148-22427 GCA_964536575.1 uncultured Clostridia bacterium
ACAAGGTTTTACTTCTGGACAAGCACAAGCAACAAATCTTTTTCTAAAAGTTAAAGATAAATGGTTAATGGTGCATCATCATTCTTCTCCACTACCTATGGATGTTCCTGATGATTGGAATGATGATATATTACAATAAGTTTTTCGGAGGATTTAATGGACGAATTATTATCAAAAGAAAATTTACATTATCGTGAACAAACTAAAGAAATTGCTGATCGCTATGTACGCTCAGTAGCAGCAGAGCTAGATCGTAATGCCGAATATCCATGGTCAGTTGTACGTGCTTTACAAGAAGCGGGATTGATGGGCGTTTGGATTCCAAAAGATTATGGTGGAAATGGAGCAGGGGTTCTTAATTTGTGTATTGTTGTAGAAGAACTCTCTAAAGCTTGTGGTGGCGTAGGTGTAACTTACGCAGTAAACGCTTTAGGTTCCTTCCCTTTAATTGTTGGTGGTACTGAAGAACAAAAGAAAAAATATCTTCCAGAATTAGCTTCTGGTCGTAAGCTAATTGCATTTGGTCTTTCAGAGAAAAAAGCAGGTTCTGATGCTGGTAGTCTGCAAACTCGCGCTACAAAAGATGGAGATTCACATTATTTTATTGATGGCGAAAAGAAATGGAATACCAATGGAGGTGCCGCAGATCTTTACACTATTTTTACTACGGTAAACCCTGAGCGCGGTGGGCGAGGTATTACCGCATTTCTAGTAGAAAAAGGTATGCCAGGTTTTCGCATAGGTAAAAAAGAAGACCTAATGGGAATTCGTTGTGTACCAGTACATGAGCTACATTTTGAAAATTGTCGTGTACCAGCAGAAAACCTACTTGGTGGTAAAGAAGGACATGGCTTTAAGCATGCAATGATGACACTAGATTTGGCTCGCCCTGGTGTTGCTGCTCAAGCTGTAGGACTAGCACAAGGTGCTTTAGATTTGGCCATTAAGTATATAAATGAAAGAGAGCAATTTGGTCAAAAGGTTTCTTCTTTCCAAGCCATCCAATTTATGATAGCTGATATGGCTACTCAAATTGAAGCAGCACGACAACTTGTTTATCAAAGTGCTCGTGCAGCAGATTTAGGGGTAAAAAATACCTCCAAGTTTGCCGCAATGGCAAAAGTTTTTGCTACTGATACAGCGATGATGGTAACTACTAATTGTGTACAGCTTTTTGGTGGTTATGGTTATTGTAGAGATTATCCAATCGAAAAATATATGCGTGATGCTAAGATTACGCAAATTTATGAGGGTACAAACCAAGTTCAGCGTTTAGTAATTAGTCGTGCCCTAATTAAAGAAGCTGCTGGTGGTTAAATCTTAATTTCTAAGGAGCAGAATTATGAAACACCATCTAGTCCTTAGTGCCGTTGGAACCGATAGAGTTGGTTTAATGGAAAAGATTTCTGGGTTTATCCAAACTAAGGATGCCAACATCGAAGATAGCCGAATGGCAGTTTTTGCTGGTGAATTTGCAATTATCATGCTGGTAACAGGTTCAGAAGAAGGTTTAAGCAGCATAGAAGTTAATCAAAATGAACTTGCAGAGGAAACGGGCTTAAGTATATTTTTACGTAGACCCTCAGAGAAAAAATATAGCGAGCCAATGATTCCTTGCCGTTTTACTGCCTCTTCATTGGATCATCCAGGAATTGTTCATCGTCTTACTAGCCAGCTTGCTCAAAGTGGTATCAATATCGAATCAATGGAAACAAAAAGCTATGCCGCTCCAATGAGTGCTACTCCAATGTTTCGTTTTGAAGCAATAATTGCTGTTCCAGGCCGTATCAATCTTCCACTACTACGTATGGATTTACAGTCTATTGGTGAAGAGGAGAATATTGATATTGAGCTAACTGTAATGCGGGAAAGATAAGTAGGGGCAGACCTATAGGTTTGCCCTTTTTCCTATGTGTCTTTTTCTTTAGAATCTTTTCTTTAGAATCTATAACCTAACATTAAAATGTGCAGGTAGTTTTTTGCTTACGCTGCCGCGTTTAATAGAGTTATGTTTTTTTTCGCTAACTTGTACTAGGTCGCCAAGTGCTTCTTCTACGTGGTCAGCACCTTCTAAAATTTGTTCTACAGCATGAGCAGTAGAAGCAGAAAATGTTTCTTTAACATCCTCTTTAATGTCTCCTAGGTCTTGGCCAACACAATCCACTGCAATTTGGCCTTCGTCTATGACTTCACGGGAAGCTTCTTCAAAATTGGCTTCTATCATTTTGCCTGAGCTAAGCATAGTAGCAGAAAGTGCGCCTAAGTTGCCTTGGATAGAACGCCAGCATTGGTCAACTCGCTCAGGTGTTTGCCAAAGATTAACAACCATTTTTGCTGGTAGTCCTAATGCCTCACGGCTTCCCAAATCACTTTCTAGTTTTTCTGTCACTAAAGATAAATTGTTTAGACTTAACTCTAAATCACTGCGAAATAGTTCTGTAGTACTCATAAGATCAATTAGACTTGCAAATAAGGAGCGAAAACCTCCTTCAATTTTCTTAAACCCATCTGCATCAGCATTATTTACTTGATTAAAGCCACCCCGAATATCGTCTAAGCTGCCTAAAAGCTGATGGATAGAGCTTTCAGCCGTTTCTAACATTAGGTTAGTAGCGTTGGAGACATTAGTTAATCCTTGGCTAAAATTTTGTTTGGCTTTACGTAGACTCACAGCGCGAGTGCTTTGGTCACGGACATCAGGGGTAGGGATACGTGTTTGTCGCCTATTCATATCACTAAGAAAATCATCTATCACACCACGCATTGTTACTAGTTCTGTTACAGTAGTCTTAAAAAGATTATCGCCAATATTAAGCATTTCCGTAACAGCACGTTCTACAGTTTTTTCAATGTCTACCACTAGCTTTTGTCCCATTTGAGAGATTTTTTGTAGTCTATCATCTAAACCTTTAGGAATACCGCTTTCGCTTTGGCTAAGTTCTCTTAGTTGCTCCATCCTGCAAATCTTGGACGCTTTTTTTAGTTTTTTCTTCCATTTCTTCTACAGTTTCTGGATCATCTTGTTCTTGTTTACTACTTTCAGATTCACTGTCTGTATATCTAGTCTCAGCAGCTTCTTGCGACTGTTGTATTGGGACGACTTCACCTTGGTGTTGGATAAGTTGGGTCATATCAGCAGTTTGCAGATTAGGATCATTTAACTTGGTTTCGTTTTTAACTTGTTGAGTATTTTGCTGCTGATTAACTTGTTGTTGTTCTCTGGCAATCTCTACAGGAGAGTATCCACCTACCCGATTAATACTCATTTTAGCCTCCTAGTAACTTTTTATTTTTATAAACTAGTTTTAAGCGAGTACTCCACCCATTCGATAAATAATGTAAGCAATAGCTAGAAACCCAGTAGCTTTATCAATATAGCGTTCAACTTTAGCTTTTTTGTCTTTTGCTGCTGGACGATTGAGTAAAGCAGTTGAAGCATTCATAGGTTTAGATAGTTTTTTATAATTTGCTCGCCATTGATTAGCAGAAGAGTAAAAATTACGCACTAGGGTTTCAAAATCAAGCCCATTCATTTTTTTTAGTTCATCGCTAAGACATAAAAACACTGTTGTTCCAGAACTATTAAGTGATAAATAGGTGCCATCCTCAGTGCCTGGTTGGTTAGCAATATATTCTTTTACTTGATTGGGGATACCACTAGTATTTTTATCTAGGATAGTATAAAAGCAAAGTGCACCATCAGGGGAGAGTTCCATAGTAAGTTGCACTGCTTCATCCCCATCACCTAAGAGAAGAGAACAGCGGTTTTGATCATTTAGCTCAAGATCTGGTAGCCCAATTGTTTCACCAAAATTCTGTAGTAAGCCATTAAGTAAGTTAGTATCTTGTTGGGGGCTACTAGCACGTCCACTACTACTTTGACCTTGTTGGCTGTTTTGATTTTGTTGTTGAATTGCTGCATTAGGCTGACTATTAACACGCCCTAAACCAGCAAAAGCCGAGGCAGAAGCAGAAGGGGTGCTAGTGTTTTTGCTAGTGGAAGAAGTATTTGTAGAGTTACTTGCACCAGGAACTTGTCTTAGACTTGACATAACTTTTCCTCAAATAGTATTAGATAATAACTTTTCAGAAACGTGTTAAATTATCGGTTAATTTCAACTATAAGTTGACACAAAGTTGTTTTGATTATACTACGTTGATTTGATATGGCGAGAAGTTTTCGAAAACCGACTAACAAAAAAGGGTAGCTACCAAAAGCTACCCTTTTTTATTTATAAAATAAATTGCTTAGAAAGTTTATTGTAGTATTAACGTAATTGTTGCCATACGAATACGTTCATCATTATCCATCGCCACAAAAGTTAGTGTTTGTGATCCTGCGGGTGACTTCTTTTTTGACTTAATCGTAAAACTTACGCTATTACCAGTAGTTGATTGTGTTTCAGGTGTTAATTTTAATTTTGAATTTTTTAGAGCTGCAGCACTAGGGCCAGCTATTGCAACACTTCCAGTAAAACCACCAGAACGCCTAACATTAAATGTTAGTTGAGCACTTTGACCGCGAGTAATAGTGACAGTGTTTGGTTCAAAAGAAACTGCAAAATCTGGCACGCCTACTACGTTTAGTGTGACATTAGCTGTGCGAGTAATTTGGTTAGACATTCCTGTTAAAATAACGTTGTATGTTCCCTCAGGAGTATTAGCCGAAGTATTAACTGTGATACCAGTAGTATTGCCAGGAGAAATAATTGGTGAGGTAATAACATTGGTAATATTAGAATTAGTTGGAGAAACTGTAGCATTAAGATTTATTGGGTCTGTAAATCCATTAATTGCTTGGGCATTAATAGTAAAACTTGTTGAACTACCAGCATTTATCGTTTGAGAAGTAGGTTGTAATGTTAGTGAAAAATCTCCTGTATTTCCAGCACTAGTAACACTTAAAGTTGCTATTTGGTTTACTACTATTGGGCCTGCTATTGCCATGATACTTATGTTATAGTCGCCTGGTATAATGTTACTAGTAGTATTAAGCATTAACATTACATTATTACCAGGTGTAACAGAAGAGTTAGAGAGTTGAGCAGAAATTTGGTTGTTAGAAGAAGTTGCTGATAAATTGACAGTTTGACTAAAACCTTCTACAGGTATCACACTTATAGTAAAAGCAGTAGAGTTTCCTGCCTGGACATTTTGACTAATAGGATCTACATCTAGGCTAAAGCCTGGAGTAGCAAAGCGATGACCTATAACAGCCATTTTTGCTGCATAAACAGAAGTTCGTGCTGTGACATAAAGAGTCTTAAAATCAGCACCACCAAACGTACAATTAGAAGGGGCTTCGGGGAATTGAATTAAACCTAAGGATTTGCCTTCAGGATTTACTACTTCGATTGCACTAATACCAGGGCGAGTTAAGTAGAGGTTTCCTTGTGAATCCACTGTCATTCCATCGCCATTGCTTGATGACTGAAGTTGTACTAACACCCGTCCTTGGCCTATTTGCCCTGGAGTATTAACAGGATAAGCCATTACATTTGATTGGCTAGAAAGCACATAGAGTGTTTTTTCATCAGGAGAGAGAATTACTCCATTAGGGCGGGTAAGGTTGTCAATTAGACGGGAGGTTTGCCCGGTTGGAGAAACATAATAAACCCCCATTTTGTCTTGTCCCATAGTTCCACCAAAAACAGGATCAGAGAAGTACACTCCTCCTTGTTTATCAATGACTAAATCATTTGGACTATCAAAGCGTTTGTTTTGAAACTGTTCAGTAATAGGTTGAATAGATTTACTACTAATATCTATCCTAATAATACGCCCTAAGCCGCTTTGACAAGCAACTAGGCGTTCGCTTGAGTCAAACATTAACCCATTACAACCACTAGTATTTTCTAAAAAGGTAGAAATCTGATCTTGTAGGTCTATTTTATGAATACGGCTCCTAGGAACATCAGTAAAATAAATATTTCCTCTAATATCTGAAGCGGGGCCTTCAGTGAATGAAAAACCAGAACTTATTCTGCGAACAGGTTCTAGAGGGCCAATACCAGGAATTTGTCCTTGAGTGTCAGCGACAATGAAAAGTGCTAATATAAAGGAAAATAAAAGTAGAAATTTACTATGGTGTAGCATTTATAAAACTCCTAATTTAATGGGTTTAGTTTTTTGATTTGATAAGAATTAGGTATAAAAACAACTATAGCCTAGAAGTCAACTTCTAGGCTATAGCTTTGCTACTTTTTAGAGGTATTTTTATAAAGAACTCTTTAAGAAGAAATTGTCTATCTTCTCAGCAGCTTTAATTCCTGGCATATTAGTAGTATTCATTAGCTCAACACCAGAGAGCTTAAATCCACTAGTAACCCCAGATTGATTAAGTATTTCTTTAGCAAATTTCAAGGTCAACGTGTGATTACCGGGGGTTAGTTCCTGAGCATCTTGTGCCCAAGCAATAGGTTCACCAGTATTACCTAATATGTTACCACGAACATAATAGCGACCTGGAGTTGTTACTTTAACCTTTACTTCTACTACTAAATCAGAATCAGTAAGGGTTTCTTGGCCAACGCCTAAGAGTTTTGCATTAGATTTACCAGCAATAACATCTATACTTCCATTGCGAAGCAAGTCTAATCCTTGTGTGGTGCGGCCTTTAGCTTCAACTATTAACGTTTGAAGCCCTTCAAACTTAGCAGTGCTAAAGTTAGTAGAATAAACACCAGGAGTTGTTTCTGTTAATATGATTTTGGTGTCAGTTCCTTTTACTCTGGCTACTAGTTGAGCGTTAAGCATAGAGCTTTGCCCATCTTTTAGTTCAGCATAAATAGTTACACCTTTTTTACTATCGCGCCCATTATCGCTTAACCAAATGTTTAATTCTGGGCCACCTTCATCATTAACAATAATATCAATAGGAGCATTAGATTGACGAACATTGACTATATAGTTACCTGGTGTCATTTGTTTACGATCAGTAACTAATAAAACTCCATCTTTAACCCCACCGCGTCCCATTACCACTTGGCTCATCTCATGAGAAGGGATTTGGCTATTTCGGGAATGAGGAGCTACTGGAATATCTCCACCACTTGGATCAGATAATTCTATGTCTAAACTACCATCTTGAGCAGAGAAAACAGCAATCTTAGCACGCTCACCAGTAATAGGTAGAGTAATGCTATTTGACTCTACACCTTCCATTACAAACATAGTGGAACGTGTTCTAATTGTTTCTGATTCTTGGTTAAGAGCTTCTGGGGTTAATCTACCTGTATCGGTACGATTAAAAGAAGTTTCTTTAACTAACCTTTCTGTTTCTAGTTGTGGGATAGATTTAACCTTAATTTTGTCTGGGGTGCTATTTTCAACATTTTGGGTAAAGGTCACAGCTACTACTAATAAGATAACTGCTATGAGTAATAATCCAAATTTTTTCATTTTTTTCTCCTCTTTTAAGTTAAATTACCAGCCAGATTGACCAATAATGGCTCCAATATAACCTGGGTCATCGTTATGGCGATTGTGATCGTGATTAGCAGTGGTATTAAACCAGTCGCCACCAGGAGCACCAGTATAATGAGCACTTGAGATTCCTACTAACCCGTCGTTAGACCCACTAAATGGCGCGAGTAAGGATAATGTTCCTAAGCCTACATCAGTTAGGTGGTAGATATGATTAAGAGTATTTGTACCAGCAACGGTATAGAAGGATTTTGTTCTTAAACTGTCGCGTAGCCAATTTTGACTAGCATACTGTAAGTGAGAAGAGGTTAAAACTTTGGAAGAATTAGAGTTATTATCAACTAGTGCAACAATCCAAGAAGTAAAAGCACTGTTAGATAGGGTTGAACCTAAATCTGCTACTGCGCTTCCACCATGAGGAGTTGCTAAAGTAATTACATGGCTAGTAGCAGCAGCAATACGAGCGAAATTTGCACCACGATAGTTATAGTAGGGTGCTGAAGGAGTGCTATTACAAAGAATAAAACGCGCTTGAATACCACCATATGAATGGGAAACAAAGACTAGTTTTTCAGTGGGATTTGAATTTAAGTAATTGTTGATTTGTGTTGAGATATCACCAACAGTGTCCCAATAATATTGGCTACCATCATAGGAAACTACTAAAGACTTGGCAGCATAATTTCTTGTTGATGCACGGATCATATCAGTTGTCCAATAAGTGCTAGTGACATTGCTTACGGTATCTTTCCCTGATCCTTTTCCATGTACAAATACTAAGGTAGTGGCTTCGGCAGACTTAACTCCAAAGCTAAATAGTATTGCAAATAGCAGGAAGCTAAATAAATACTTTCCAATTGCTTTTCCTAAGAACATTGTTTCTCCTTAACGTTTTTGCTTAAGTTTAAGATGGTTTGAAAGTTTGATTTTTTAGTTGGTTGATTGGTAATACCAACTAGCAATCGCTATGCCATAATAAAAAACGTCTTAAAGAGTAAAAATTATTTGACTCTTTGGTTAGCTAATTATTTATTTACTATTGGTTTAGCTTAAAATACCTATATTTAAGCTAAAAAACTTTGTTGTATAGTTAGTATGCAGCACAAAAGACTATAAAATTAACCTACTGATATATAAGTACTTAACTGGTATAAATTTTCTTATAATAAGTAAATTAACTTGGCACCATTTTAGTAGTAAGAAAGATTTTTAGAAATTTTTCCTAAAAAACTTTTGTAAAAACTTGATTCTTACTAGATAGGGAAAAGGTTTTAACAACCTCCCTAGATCTATTTGGGCTTAGTCAAGCAAATAATCGCCTGATAGGGTGATAATAAAGCAAGAAAATAAAGTAAAAAGTATAGACAAAATAAAATGCATATGATAAAACCCCCATATGGTAATTGAGAAGTTACTATCAACACCCATCGGAACGTGGGAGAGTGCGCTTAGAGGGAATTTAAGACAACTTTATTGACAGTAAAACGCAGTCTGTAACTCTAAATAACCTAACAGCAAACATAATATTAATAAGTGCGAACTGCTAAGGTCGCTCCGTTTTATGCTCTATACCTCTTTTTGTTGATATTTTTGCTCTAGACTGTCGTGAGACAGACCTTCCGATTCAGAAACGTTGCTTTTAATGTTGCTGATGGCAAAGTCTGTAAGTTATTGAAAATAATTTTTTTGTTATATTTACAACTAAAAACTCTACTATATATTCTGGTCACTTTTCTAAAAGTGGTATCCAATTCGATATAGATAGAGTTTGCTACGCTAAATTATTGATCATAAAAGAATAAAAATTTTATAGGATCTTTGTGTTCTGTAAGGGTATCTGACAATAACCCATAGGTTTATCTATGGGACTTACTTTATTAGACTAGTAATGGTTAGATTTTGTCATACTGTTTCTAAGCAAATGTTTTCACTACTAAGATTGTTTAATGAAAACCTTTGCTTAGTTATGATAATATTGCTAAAAATTTGACACGTCTTATTGAGGCATTTGATTTATTTACAGGAGGATTTATGAGTTTATTTGCACGGCTGGTGGCATTTATCAAAAGGCTGTTTCGTAGAGATAGCCAAACTATTCAAATGGGGTTAGGGCAGCCCAATACAGACCAAAGGCGAGATAATCAATATAGTCAATTTGCCGCCCCCGCCCCAGAACCATTACCCCCACCAGTTGCACCAAGAGTTGAGCCTCCAAAGCAAGTTCCTATTTCTGAACCAGTAAGGATATCTTCTCCACAAGTAACAAGACCTGAACCCATTGCACCAAAAATAGCACCACCACATCAGCCAATGGTGCCGGCTCCTAAGCTAGAATCTCAGCCCCCTTTTGTGCCGCCTCCCATGCATAAACCTGAAGTTTCATCAATACCTAAACCGGAGCCAAGGCCAGTTCCACCCTATCTAATTCCGCCTCCTATAACACTATCACCGCTTGAGACTAAACCAGCTCCTTCTAAACCTATTGAGTTGCCTAAGATTGCTCCACCTATGCCACCACCAATGGCTGCTCCACCCATACCTATTCCTGCTCCGCCCATAACAATGCCTTCTCCACCACCCATGCAACTGCCAATGCCTCCAAACCGTTCAGAGGCAAGACAAGCTACCATTATGGAAGAGGCTATTAGTAGTACAAGTCCTCTTGATTTTCCTCCCGTTCCTGGTTCCAAGTTAGGCGGTGCTAGTAGATTTGCTACGATACAACCCTCTTCTAGTCCTTTTGTACCATCTAAGTCAGAACCTTTTTTGGAACCTGTACCATCAGCACCAAGACCAATCCCCCCACCTCCACAACAAGTTATGCAACCATTAGCACCACCAAGACCTGTTCCGCCACCTATTCCCACTCCACCGCCCATTATTACCCATGTACCTGAAGATATGAATCTTGCTGCTCCAGCACCACCAAGTATTCCTTCTATACCTCAACAAAAACCAGTAGCACCGCCTCTAGCTATACAACCACCAAAACCAACTATGCCAACTATGCCAACTATGCCAACTATGCCTAAAGCCACAACCCCTCCGCTTGCTCCACCTATGCCACAAGCACCGCCTAGGAACATTGCTTCGACACCAACAAGTACAGGTACAAGTAGTTCTGCTCCACATAAAAAGTATGATCCTAGTGGTGGCAGTGACCAATCGGCACAAAGATTAGCCAGATTACTTGTTTCAGAAATTAAACTCTATAATGAAAAGAAAATAATTGAAGGTCGCAAAAATAACAATTTATATGATTTGCTTAAAGATACTATTGAGCAATCACGAAAGCACTTTAAAGAGCGTATGGGTGCAGCTTTAGAATCTATGCCTGATTATTTTCATGAAGAGTTGGTAAAAACCTTATGCGAAGGTGATGCCTCTAAACTAGGCACTAACTACCAAAAGTAAGTACGATAATAAATGTCTCAAAAAACAGTTGAGACATTTTACTTACAAAATAAAAAGCTATGACATTTGTCATAGCTTTTTATTTTTAGTTAAGAATTAAGACAATAATAAATTAACGGATAGGTGGTTTAGGTGCAACTGGTGCAGATGCGATTGGCGTTGCGGAGACAGCAGGGATAACAGGGATGTTTGCAACAACAACCTCTGGTTTAACAGCAACCTTAGCAGGGTCATTAGCCATTTTTGCTTTGTCTCCTACTTGTAGTTCACAATTACCAAAAGTGACTTGCAGTTTATTTCCAGGTTGATTAAGTGTAACTTCCAAAGACGTAGCACGGATAGTAGTTTGGTCGTTAACTTTTCCTGCTAACTCAACATTTTCTGCATCTATTTCTCCTGCTAGTTCGCCTTGAGATTTAAGATGAGAAACCTTGACTTGGCCATGTACTGAGCCAGAGGCGGTAATTGTTAATGAAGGGGCGGAAATTTCCCCTTTTAATTTACCACTAACAGTAATTGGGCATTTTGATCTAACTGAGCCATCAAACTCTGTTCCATCTTCTACAATGGTTTGTTTAGGACTATCTGCCATTGGATCACTCTCCTTTCACACTATTTTGATCTAATAATTTTTAACTTTAGAGTACAACCACGTTCAAAACCAAATTGAGTAAGTTCTGGGGGTTGTTGTAATGCTCCAGAGACAGACCCATTTTTCCCAACAATCATGCGTTTAGGGCCAATTATACTAGGAGAAGCACCATCTTCAGAGAACTTTCCATGAACAACAATCTCTCCTGAACCAATAATACGACAACCATCTAATACCCCATTAGGCCCAATTGTTAGTTGAGCACCATCGCCAATAGTGATAGAGCATTTTTCAAAACGACTTTCTATTTCTACCAAAGACTTTTCGCCAAATTCTAAAGAAGCATTACGTAAAACATCACCTTTACCAAAAAACCTCTTAGCTTGATCTTGATTTGATGGGGCTGGGGTAGCAACAGTCACTTGTGTTTGGGCTGGCTCGCCACTCTTAAGGCGTTTGTAGAATTGTACCAACTCCACCCCTTTTACTTTTATTTGTCCATTAGCTTCTGGGGAAAAATCAACCCAATCTGCTGTTACTTCTGCTAATTGTTCAGGGCTTATTTCTATACCAGCTAACTTAGCCCCAGTCATTTTTGCTCCTGCGAGCTTAGCATTTTTAAAGTTGCTATGTCTTAAATCTGCATCAACAAAATTAGCGCGTGCAAGTGATGCCCCATCTAGTGAAGCTCCTTCTAAAATAGCTCTGGCTAAATTTACTCCCTCGCTATAAGCACTACGTAAGTTAGCTTCTTTTAAGTTAGCTTCTGTTAGATCTGCTTCTTCAAGGTTAACCTTTTCCATCTTAGCATATTGCAAATCAGCCTTAATTAGCTTTGCTCCGCCAAGGTAAGTTTCTCTTAAGTCTGCATTAGTAAGTTGAGCACTTTCTAATATTGCACCACCTAAATTAGCAAGTTCTAGTTGTGCGTAATTAAGTCGTGCTCCTTTTAATTTTGCTCCTTCAAAAGTTGCTCCTTCTAAATTGGCGCGACTTAAATCAGCGTTTTGTAAAATTGCCCCTTCTAGGTTAGCTCCTTCTAGATCGGCTTTTTGAAGATTAGCCCCTTCTAAATCAGCACGAACCAAATAAGCATCACGCAAGTTAGCACTAGAAAGATTGGCACGTCGAAGATTACTTTCTTCAAGGTTTACTCCTTCTAGATCAGCGCGGCGCAAATTAGCACCTTCTAAATGAGCTTGATTGAGCGCAATATCTCTTAGGTCGGCTCTTTCAAGACTTTCTCCTTTTTTTATCTTTTCTAAAACTTCCTCTCTAGAATAATCTGCCATAAAGTCTTTTTGCCTTTCTGCTCTTCTGCTTTAGGTTTAAGTTCTATTTACTCGTGCCCTCACATGCCCATACTGGCCGAGCTTTCAAGATATTCTTCTAGTCTTTGTATGCGACGTTCAAAGGAAAGTTTTTGAACTTCGTTAACAAGATCTAATTCACCCATTTCTGCCAGTACTACGTTGATTTGCAATACACAAGCTTGTCGGTTTTGTCTAAACTTGCGTTTTTCTGCTGCTAATGCAGGGTTAGACCATTCTTGTGCAGAAGCACGCTCAAAGCCTTCATGTTGACGGCGTAATTCTGCAACAAGTTCTCCTAGCTTGGTACGATATCCAGACTGAGCAACATCTCTAGGAGTACCATCTAATTCTTCTCTATATTCTTGGAATTTATTACAAATTCTTTCACATAACCAAATAGGGATGCCTGTAGCTGCTGCTAAGTCCTCTTTTTTGGCTAAAAAGAGAGTGTCTAGAGAAGTTAAACCCGCTCCATATAGTTTTTCAAAAGTAACTCGGCCTAGGTCAGGAATTTGTTTGAGTAAAGAGTTAATAATAATACCTTCCCTTTGTTGCTCTTCTTCGCCTATAACAAAGGTTTGGGGCATTACTTCTATTAGCTCTTCATAACTTGCTAAAATTAAATCTCTAATTTCTCCTGTTAAGGTACGTTCTTCACTAGTTTGGGCTAAAGATAAAGCTTCATCAAAATCAACCATTCGTTTGGCTGCTCCTATAAGCTCCATATTTTCTGCTGCCCGGCTAATACTACGCATAGCTGGGCGGCAAATTTCTACCCATTCTTTAGTCGCAGTACCGCGTTTAAGTTCAAAAACAAAATTTTTCACAGGTTTAGCATAATTAGCAGCAATCTTAGCAAAAAGGTCTTGTATTGCTGCTTCATCGTGTTTAACCTCGCCAGCCATAATAGGTTGATCAGAAGAAAAAGAAGGAGATGCACTAAATGCTGCGTCGAAAGCTTCATCAAAGTCATCTACTACTTCATCAAGGAAATTTATTCCTGCAAGCGAGTTAGAAGCAGTTGCCGTTGTAGCAAGCTCTGGGGCAGGGCTTCTAAGTGATGGAGCAGGTTGTACTGGTTCTGGAACAACTACAGGTTTGCTTGGTAATGGAGCATAAGAAGGAGTAGCGTTAGGTTTATAAGCTTCTTTACTGGCATTGGAAAACTTTTCTTCTTCAAACGTAAGCCCAGAATATCCTGAAGTACTAGGACGAGGTTCTGCTACATGAGGTGGTTCTGATTGTTGTGATGTAATTACAGGATTTGGCTGTGGCTGGTAAGTCTGGTAAGTCTGGTTTGTCCTAATAGGAGACTCTATTCGATTAGGCTCGGCTTTAGGCTCAATGCGTGGCTCAACCTGCGGTGGGGCAGGAGGCTTAGGCTGGTAAGGTTCTGGTGAATACTTGTTAACAGTAGTCGCAGGTGGTTGCGGCAAAGTAACAGGTTTAACAGGTTCTGGAGGTGGAGGTTTCTCTACCTGTTTAACAGGTTCTGGTTGTTTAACTTCTTCGTCACTTTGTCCCCAGAGTGACTTAAAAATATTCTTTAAAATTCCCATACCATCTCCTATGGATTGGGTCGCTTTCGATTTAATCTAAATATAGTTGTCTCTTTGAATTACTGCCAGAACTACTAAGATCAGCTATAAGCCGATGGCTTTTGAATTCTAAAAGATTACATCATATGAATCAAACTTTAATCAGAAAAAGTTGTTGAGCGACAATTATAACATGAACAGAAAAACACTGAGAATTTAATTAATGAAAGCTAAACTAAAGACTACTTAGTAGCTGCTGATAGTACCACATCGTTTATAAATGCAGATAGTATTCTTACTGCTTCTGGGCTGCTCTGCAAACTATTACAAACATTATCAAACTCTTCAGTATTGACGTAATCATACTGATAGTACTCTAAACGTTCTTTTAGTTCTGTTTTGTCCATATCAGCATGAAACTGTGCACCATAAATAGGACAATCTTTGACTTTAATTGCTTGGTAAGGCGACAACTCAGAATAAGCTAAAGGATCAATATTTTGGGGTAATTCCATAACATGGTCTTTATGACCAGATTGAGCAACAAATTTTCCAGGTAGCTTACTAAAAAGCAGGTCGTCTCTTCCTTGAGGTGTTAAAACAACTTCTATTGAACCCATCTCCTTACGTGAAAGATCAGAGACGACTTCCCCACCAAATGTTTTGGCTACCATTTGGTGTCCCCAGCAAGAACCAAACAGGGGCATTTTAGCTTCTGCGATCTTGTGGATCAACTCAATAATGGAGTTAGTCCAAGGAAAGCTATCTAGTACAGATGTATCAGATCCACCAATGATTACACCATCTACATTTTCCAACAAGCTTTTGTTTATTTCTGTATAAAAAGGACTAACTGAATGTAGTTGGTCTACTGATAAACCACTATATAAGGAAATACATTTTATTTCATGCTCAACCATTGGTAAATCTGAACGAGGCTGAACCAAAAGAATAGACACTTCATTACGCGATTTTCCGGCCATTATTAAAACCTAAATAACTTCGTAAACTCGATGATAATTGAAGTTATTTTTCCCTTAAAAATTAAATCCTAAAATATTGGCTTATAAAACTTTTTGATATAAAACAGGCTAAGTCCCTATTGGTAAAACTAAATTCTTTAGCCTAACCTTTCAATAGATAACTATAACAATAAATCCCAGAAGTTATTAATTAGATAGAGTAGAATTTTTACTGATTTTTGAATCTAAGTATTTAGATAATTGCTTACTATAGTGGGTTCCGCTTTTCGGATCAATTAAAATTATCTGTTAGAACTGCTATTGTACCAAAAGTTTGTATATTTGGGGGGGGTTATGAAGCCAAAAGAGAAGTTTAGCAAAAATTATGACCTATTTGGAACCGTCTTATTAACAGGGGTGTTTGTAACTATTGGTACATTGCTGGCCTACTATAATGGTTTAAGAAACTTACCACTAATTGTTACTGTAATCACTTTTACATTATTGATTTCTACTTACTGTTTATTATCAGTTGAGCAAATAATTTTTTTAATCAGAAAAAGGTTTGATAGTAACCCTTATCTACTTTGGTTAGTAGTTATGTTCTTTTTCTGTCCATATTTACTCTATTCATTAGGTAATAACAGTTTCACTTTATTAGGGGCAGGGAAATTGTTACTGTTTTTATCTTTGCCCACTATAGTGCTTTTTTTTCGAGATAGAGAAAAAAACAACATAAAATTTTCTTGGCATGACTTTGTTGCGATTTTATTAATTTGGTTACCTTTTGATTTTCGTTTACTAAACGGAATTTGGGTTGGTAAAGTTATTTATGCCTTTAATGTTTTAGTAGCTTTTAGCTTGGCAATAATTTTATTTATTGGTTATCGCAAAGTAGAAGAGGTTGGTTATAGCTTTAGGCTAGATCGAAAAATTCTTTATCAAGGGTTATTAAATTTTGCATTATTTGCCCCTCTAGCCATAAGCCTAGGCTTAGTTACCAAATTTTTAGTTTGGGCACCAAGAAATCAAGGTTTCTTACCAGTATTTTTAACTGCATTAGGGATTTTTCTTTTTACTGCATTGCCAGAAGAACTACTATTTCGTGGGTTAATACAAAACTTACTTGCCAAAACTTTAGGAAGTAATAATTTAGCTCTAATTATTGCTTCTATAGTATTTGGACTAGCACATCTAAATAATGCTTCTTATCCTAAAAATATCATATATTGTTTTTTAGCTACATTAGCAGGGATTTTCTATGGACGTGCTTATATTGCTACTAAGTCTATTTTAGCTGGTGCTATTACCCATGCTTTGGTAGATACTGTTTGGCATGAGCTTTTTAAGTAGGGTTTTATAAGGCGAGGTTGCTTTGATGCCTATTACTATTCCAAAGTTGTCACCCTCTTACACCATATAGTGCATATTTTGTGGTAAAAAGTGCAATATATAAACCATAGATTTTATTTATCTAAACTTAAAACTCTCAAAACCTTTTATTAACTGACCATAACTGCTCTTAATTTATTCATAAACTACAATAAATCCAAAATTTTGGAAAAATTTGAAAAATTTTTGCTAATTCTTTGTCTTCTTGCACAATGTTTGCTTATAGAGGGCGCAAAACAACAAATACCTAAAGTCTCGTTAGTACTACAAATACATATAAATGCTGGGATTTGTAGTGACATAGGTTTGGAGGAGATATTATGACAACACATACTTTAAATTTAAATTCCTTTGAAAGTTTGATCCCTCAACAAGTTAAAGAAATTCCCCAAGAACCATTTGAAGATTTGTATACCCGTCACTATCGTCGTGTTTATAGCCTTTGTTTAAGAATGACCGCCAATGTTTCTGATGCAGAAGACCTAGCCCACGATGTTTTCCTCCAAGTACAAAGAAAACTAGCTAGTTTTCGTGGAGATTCAGCCTTTACTACTTGGCTCCATCGCATCACTGTTAATCAAGTACTAATGCATTTTCGTAAGAAATCGGTTAGATCTGAATTAACCACTGAAGATGGTGAAATGCCTGAACATAGTGAACCTTTTACTATTAGAACACAGTCTAGCCCTATGGTAGATCATATTGCTCTAGCAGCAGCAATTGAAAAACTCCCTCCAGGATATCGCAAAATCTTTTTACTTCACGATGTTGATGGTTATGAACATGAAGAAATTGCTAGATTACTAGGTATTAGTGCTGGTACTTCTAAGTCACAACTTCATAAAGCCCGTATGAAACTAAGAACTTTATTAAGTAAACGCAATGAGTTATTAGAAACAGATAAAGAATTAGCAGAAGAGTTTTAATTTAAGTTTTCAAAACTCTATATAGACCAAATAAGTGCTCAAGTTATTTTAACTTGAGCACTTATTTGTTTTACATATTATTAATTAAGCTAAGTGGAGCTAAACAAGCTAATATTAAGGTTTTGATTTGACTTAAAGCTAGTCTTTGCATCATTTTTGTTTAATAAATGGCTGAGAAAAATTTCACAATTTTATCCATTTCAAATTGATGAATAACAAACCCCAGTGTAAGATTGCCACATATCGAGCCAAAGTTCAGTGTAACATCGCATTAGCTAGCGCAAAAAGTTTTACTTTTTCTAACTCTAACGACGGAGACAGGTATTGTGGGTTCACCTAAAATTGTTTTGACAGCTTCGTCTACAGAAGCCAGTGAATTTAAGCATAGCATTTGGCAACAAATGCTTTCGGCCACCATTCCTTATAAATACAGTCATATATTTATTGATCCTGCTTCAATGATCAATGATTCTTGGCCAGATGGTAGAGCAAAATATGTCCCTAACGGATTACGCATGGTAGAAACTTTACTACTACGTGATTATTTAGAAAGTGATGTGGTTACTTGTTATACAGAAAATTTAGACAAGTTTGTTGGCCCAGAAACTAGTGTTGTTGCTATTCATGCACACAACCCCTTGGGGATTTCTTATGCAACAGATGTTTATTCTAAATTAGCTGGGGACAATTTCATGCCGCTCAATGCACATGAGTTTATGCAAATTGTTACACACCCAATAATTAAGAAATATAAGCCTAAAATTGTTGTTGGTGGGCCAGGGGCGTGGCAACTAGAAAAAGCTGATCGTTTAGACGAATTTAATATTGATTACTTAATCGATGGCGAAGTTGAACTAGTGCTTAATGATATGGTTAAGCGGATTATAGATGGCGATCCTAGCCTGCCACGAATCATAAAAGTCCCAAAAAACATGCAACCTTCTGTGGAAGAAATTCCAGTAGTAAAACATCGTTCAACCTTTGGTGTAGTAGAAATTACTCGTGGGTGTGGACGTGGTTGTCAGTTTTGTTCTCCTGCGACAAAAGTTGGTCGTTCATTTCCTCTAGAACATATTATGAACAGTGTACAGATGAATATTGGGGAAGGTGCAACAGAAGTAATGCTTACTTCTGAAGATATGTTTCTTTATGAGCAACTACCAAACTTTACTACTAATATACCTGCACTAGAAAAGCTTTTCAAAAGTGTCCTCTCTGTCAAAGGGTTAAAAACTCTCCAACTTTCGCATATTACAATGGCTCCCCTAGTTAAAGACCCTACAATAATTGAGCGATTAACTCCTTTATGTGTTCCTTATTCACATCTTAAACACCATGAATCAACAGATCCTAACAAATATATTGTTGATCCTATTATTGGCCTAGAAACAGGTAGCCCAAGGCTTTTTGATACCTATATGAAAGGAAAAGCCTACCCCTATAAAGCACATCAATGGCGCGATGTAGTAGTAAAAGGGATGGAAATACTTAATCGACATAACTGGTTTCCATTTAACACTTTTATTATTGGTTTGCCTGGTGAAAAAGATGAAGACACTAAAATGTCTTTAGATATGCTATATGATTTACGTGATTCTAAGGGGATGTATGTTCCTACTTGGTTTGTACCACTAGAAAATACTCGTATGCAAAAGAAAGAAAGTGTTAAATTAATTGAAATGACAGACTTGCAATGGGAATTTTTCTTTACTTGTTGGAAATATAATATTGAGTTTTATCGTGGTGGTACAATGTCGCGCTATAAATTCTCTTTAGGTGTGCCACTTTATTACAAGTTGCTAGGCAAGAAGCATTTTGGCGAAGGGATGAAATACCCACTCTGGAGATTTGCAGGCTTTCCAGAAAAGCTTTTACGTAAACATCTTTATTTGGATTTGTCTGGACATAAGCGAAATAAACAGGGAATGAACCCATTTAATCAGGAGATCATTCCAGGTTATGAAACTGTCAAGGGGCTAAATATGGTTGATGTTAGCCAACTAGGAGTGAAAAAGAAACTCTCTAGTCAAGCTCAAGCTGAGGTAGTTAGTTAATCCATTAACTTATATTTGTAAAGTCTGTTACACCCAACTAGCACAAGGTTAGCTGGGTGTTTCTGTCTAAGAACAATACCAGGCTTAACTAGCTATGGTCAAAAAGCGTTCCATTAACGCTTTTGCTTTTACAAAACGAACATAATCTTTTTCGCTATTAGGAACATGGTCTATCTGTGTTGATGAAAAAGAAATCTCTTCGCATTCTTGATAAAGTTTTATAATCGAATCTCGCAAGTTTGAGTCAGTTGCTCGGCTGTTTAATAGCTCTAACATTTTTTCTGTGCTTAGTTCTGATGCAGGTGTATGAAACCCATTTTCAAAAATTAGTATTAAAGCTTTAAGCAATTCTTTACAATAAGCCTTTTCATCACCTCTATGTAGTTTACCATAAGCGGCATTAACTAAGCGTGATGTGTCGGCCTTAAAAGTTTTAGATGGGACAATAGTAGTACTAGCAGGTTTAATAGCAGTAACAAGTTTAACAGGCTCTCTTTGTGGAATTGGGACAGGTGCAACAATAGGTGTTGGAAGAGGTTTTTCAGTTTTGGCTTCTTTAACCTTTGTGATGGGTATTGATATTGATTCAGGAGTCTTAATACTGGGGTTAGGTGTACTAGGTGTACTAGGTGTACTAGGTGTACTAGGTGTACTAGGTGTACT
>CAZHXL010000008.1:22527-26501 GCA_964536575.1 uncultured Clostridia bacterium
AGGTGTACTAGGTGTACTAGGTGTACTAGGTGTACTAGGTGTACTAGGTGTACTAGGTGTACTAAGCGTAGCAGGTTTAGGTGTAGATATAATAGGTTCAAGTGTAGGTGCAATAGGCATAATAGGCGCAGGTGTAACAATAGAAGTAGGCTTAGTCACTTTGTCAGTAGATTTATCAGGCTTATCAGGCTTACCAGGCTTACCAGGCTTACCAGGCTTACCAGGCTTACCAGGCTTGCTAGGTTTGCTGGGTTTATCAGGTTTACTAGGTTTACTAGGTTTACTAACCTTAGCGGGTTTACTCGGTACAATATTAGTAGCTAGTGCAATAGGTGGAGCAGGCACAACAATTTCACGTATTTCTAGAACAGGTAGCTCAACAGGATCAGGGGTAGAAATAGGAACTATTGGAACAGGAGTAACTACAGCAGGAATAATAGGGGTATCAAGAACAGGTGGTGGATCGTGAGGAGTAAAGTTAAAAATAGGTGTAGCAGTAATAGGAATTATTGGCGGATCAGGAATAGTTAAAGGTGTAGGAGGAGGAAAGCTAGAAATAGAAGCAGGAATAATTGGAGTGATAGTAACAACAGTAGCAGCAAGAGGAATAACTGGAGAAGTAGGTGTAACAGGTTCAGCAAAACCAGGAGGAGCAAAACTAGAAGGAGGAGAAGGAATAACAGGAACAATTGGCTCAGGCTCTACAGGTTCTATAGTAAGTTCGCTATTAGTTGTAGCATTAACAGTCCCTAATGGTCGTAATTGTTTTAGCTTAAAACCAATTCCTATTCCTACCGCAAGTAAAAGTAACATTCCTAGATAAGTTATTACTGAAGGGAGAGAAACCCCCGTTGCTGGAACTGTAGTTTTACTTGGACTAAGCACTACATTAGCTATTGGGTTTACTTCTAAAGACAATGGTTCACTTTGCAAAGTTTTATATTTAGCTGATTGAGGATCAAAATAAGCAAAAGTAAAAGTAGGTATAGTAAGCTTTCCTGGTTCAGAAGCAATTACTTCAGCTTCCCAAATGGCACTGTTTGTTGTGACAGGTTTTTCTGGATCTATTTTTACTGGTTTGGGAGCATAGATTTTTAAATTAGCACCTGTCTCAGGATTAGTTGGAGGTGCTATGGTTTCAGGGTTTGCCACCGTTTCTACTTCAATAATTAACTTAGTAGGTACACCAACACTAGTAGTTTGATCTTTTAGTTTAACTTTTAATTTACTCTTTCCTACTGCACCAGAAAAGTCTGCTGGTCTGCCTTTCTCAGGTAGTGGAATAGCTTCCAAAGTTAGTGGAGCAGTTTTAAGTGTCAAAGCCTTGCTTTTACTAGGATCATTACCTGCTACCATACTATAAGTAAGTTCTGGGATTGATAGCTTACCAGAAGTAGTAGGCGATAGAGTAAATCGATGAATTACTTGTGTTGCATAAGGTAAACCCTTAATAGTAACCTCTCGGTATTCTGTTGACTGTTTGTTTAAGACAAGTTCGTTATTCCAAAAATTAACAAAAGCAGGAATGTCTACAGGTTTAATTTGGTCTATAGCCGTGGTGCTAGTGACACGAATAGAGAGTGTAACAACTTCTCCAACATAGGCTTGCTTTTGGCTTAACTCTGCTGATAGGCGCACATCAACAGGAATATTTAATGGGGTAAGCTCTCTTGGCTGTGGGCTAGGAGGAGACTCAATAGGTTTTTCTTTAATAGGTTTTTCTTTAACTGGAGGGAGGGAAGCTCCTTTTACTTCGACTTCCTGACCATTAGATTGATAAGTCTCGCCATTATGTGAAATAGAGAGATTCCCCAAACGAAAACGCCCTCCTGTAGTTGCTTGAAGAGTGTACTCAATCACTCTAATAGTTACTGGACGACCAGAAATGTCTTGACCTAGGCTTGGGCGGTCAGCTTTATTAATTACAGTAAAATTATTAGGGAAAGGTTGAGGTAAAGAAATGCGCTCAACACCAGAGCCTTTAAAGACTATAGTCAAAGTTAGTGTGTCAGAAACATTAACTTGTTTTTTACTAATACTAACCGAGAGAAAGCCAGTAAGAAATGCAGCAAACAAAGGGCTTGGGACACAAGTTATCAAAAGAGCTACTATCCAGCACAGAGCGAGCTTAAAATTTAAGCACTTAACTATATCCCACATAACTTTTACCAATCGCGTCCTGTGTTACTAGAAGGAGTATCTTGCTCTTTATCGCTACTGCGACGACTTGGGCCTGGGCCTCGTTCGCTCTTTTGTAGTGCATTAAGTAGCCTCTCAGCATCATCACGAGACATTTGTGGCTGTTTATTTGATTTAGGGGGATTAGAATTATTATTTTCTGGTGGAGGATCGCTATTATTTTGGTTGTTATTAGGAGAATTAGAACTAGAATTATTTGGCGGAGGCGGAGGTTGTTTTTGTTTAATTGCCACTTCTAAATTATATTTTGCCAGCTTATCCTCTGGGTTAAACCTTAGTGCTTTTTTATAGGCTTCAATTGCTTTATCTAATTGATTAGCTTTGAAATAGTGATTACCCATATTGTAATTAATACGCCCTGAGTATATTGGATCAGGTGAGTTTTCAAGTGCTAATTGCCAATGTTTTAGGGCTTCTTCTTGACGACCTAGTTGGAACATTGTACAAGCTAGATTGCTATTAACACGTGCAGATCTAGGATCTTTTTCTAGTTGTTTTTGAAATTCTTTTACTGCTGTTTCATATTGTTTTTTTAAGTATAGCTCTTCTGCGCTAAGAGTCTCCTCGTTAGCAGCAAGAACAAGGCCACCAAAAATTAAACAAAATAAGCAAAGGAAAAAGAATATTTGGCGCATAGTTTCCTAAATACAACTTTTGCAAAGTAGCTAATTAATTTAGATAAATTTAATATGATTATTTAGTCAAATGTAAATAAGTAGATTTCTTTACAAGCTCACTAAACCTTTCAAATAAATAAGCTCCGTCGTGTGGCCCAGGTGCTGATTCTGGGTGATACTGCACAGAAAATATTGGTAAATGATGGTGTTGCATTCCTTCTAATGTCTGGTCGTTTAGGTTTAAGTGTGTTATTTCTAGCTCATTTGGCAATGAATCTATTTCTACAGAAAAACCATGGTTATGAGAGGTAATTTCAATTTTGCCAGTAAGTAGGTTTTTTACTGGTTGATTACCACCGCGATGACCAAACTTTAACTTATAAGTTTTTGCTCCAAACGCAAGTCCTAGTAGTTGATGACCTAAACAAATACCAAATATAGGGTAGAAGTCTGCAAGTCGTCTAATATTTGCAACAATTTCTTTTAGTGGTTCAGGATCTCCTGGCCCATTGGATAGAAAAATCCCATCAGGGTTAAGCCTTTTAATCTCATCAACATTTGTCCAAGCAGGTACAACCGTTACTCGAAACTTTTGTTTGTTTAAGTATCTAAGAATATTATGTTTAATACCAAAATCATAAGCAACTATGTGAGGTAAATCACCATTAAGGTTTAGGTTATTCTTAGGCCAATTATAAGCAGATTGACAAGAAACTTGGGTTGCTAATTCCTGACCAAGCATTTTAGGTACAGAGTTAATGCGTTCTAACAAAGCGGTTTCATCAAGTGTTTCTGTAGAAATTATACCCCGCATTGCTCCTTGATTACGTATATGCCTAACTAATTTACGAGTGTCAATATCAGAAATCGCTACAATATTATTTTCGTTTAAGTATTGTCCTAGGTTTTTTTCTGCACGCCAATTACTTGCTAGTTCACTATATTCACGCACAACAAGCCCTTGAGCAAAAACTTTGTCAGATTCGTTATCTTCAAAGTTTATTCCATAGTTACCAATTAAAGGGTAGGTCATTACTACTATTTGCCCAGAGTAAGAAGGGTCAGTAAGAATTTCTTGATAGCCAGTTAATGAGGTATTAAAGACAACTTCTCCAGATGTTTCTCCATGCTGTCTATGACACTTGAAAGAGATGCTCT
>CAZHXL010000008.1:26511-34303 GCA_964536575.1 uncultured Clostridia bacterium
AGGTTTACCAAAGCTATATCCTCTAAAGGCCAAACTATCTTCTAAAATGAGCAAAGCAGGCGATTTCTTCAAGCCAGTTTCCTTTGTTAGAAAATTTATTTTTACAATATCACGCCAAAATATTTAGGAGCAACCAGAGGAAACGGTGCTGTAGTAAAACCTACTATTTAGCACTTTCGCAGACACACAGGGTTTTGTTTCTTAAGGTTGAGAGTTTAGTTTTAGAGAAAAGATAAGAAATAGGCTTGATAATGAGTGTCTAATAAAGGTTTAAGTTCTTTTCAGTGACTTGCTACTAGTCACAACAATCTGAAGGGTCTTTGCGCTGTAAATTTTCTGGCAAAACATTTTGCTTAGCATTTCTAGTCTGAGCTTCTTCATCTGTTTCTGGAAGTTTAACCATTACAATTTGGTTGCCGCGAGTGTTATAACGTACTTCATCCATAATGTGATAAATCAGCATCACACCGCGCCCACAAGGACGCATTATATAATCAGGATCTGTAGGATTAGGGAGACTATTTAGGTCAAATCCATCCCCTTCATCAGTAATAGTAAAGGTTGCTTGTTCAGCAGTAATTTCAGCAGTAATGTGTATACGTTTATTAGGATCAGACTTATTACCATGTTTTATTGCATTAGCAATAGCTTCATCTAAAGCTACAAAAATATTAGAAGTAGAAGGCTTAATAATTCCTAAGTGGGCAGTGCGTTCAATTAAGTAAGATAAAACTTCGTGCATCCATTCTATTTTGCTAGGGATCACAAATTCTATTTTCTCTCTCAAAAAAGGTAGCACTTTTTTGATATTTGATTTTGATCCTTTTGCCTGAGGGGAATGGGATGTTTCCGTCACAGTCAAAATCTCCTTAAAAGTTTGGTAGCTACATTATATATTGTATTGTGTGGGGATCGCCACTAGCTTAAAAGAAAATGCTATAGAAATGCAATATTAAATTTCTCACAAAAGGTTTTATCTAAGTTTATATCCATAGACTCAGTAAGGGTTTCGCTATCTATAGTAGAGCAAAGCTACTATAATTGTGTTTTTCTAAGTCTTACCACAGAATGATTTTTAATTTATTTACTTTAAGCTAAGAAAACATAATTAATACTATTGGGGTCTAAGGATGAAAGTTTGCCTTGAATGTAACGTTGCATATACATCAGATAAGTATTTAACAGACAAAAAGCAATTCTGCCCTGAACATGGCAACGTGTTAGAACCAGTGACAGAGCTTAATGGCCGCTACCACCTCTTAACGCTGATAGGAAAAGGTGCAATGGGCTTGGTCTATCAAGCTCAAGACAAACAGCTTGACCGACTTTGTGCAATAAAAGTCATTCGTCAAGTTGAGTCAGATGATTTAACAGACCCTAAAAAACAGAGTGAAGGCGAGGAGCGATTTAAGCGAGAGGCTACAATTTCTGCTCAACTTTCTCATCCTAATATAGTTACAGTCTATGACTTTGGAGTAACACCTAATAGAATATGTTTTATAGCAATGGAATATCTTAAAGGGGAAACGCTAGAAGCTATTCTGGAAAGAGAAAAAGTTTTATCTATAGAGCGAATCACATCAATTCTTACTCAATGTGTAGACGCTTTAAGCGAAGCGCACGAAAAGGCAATAATCCATAGAGATCTTAAGCCAGCTAACATAATGATTGTACGTAAGCGCAATCAAGAGCAAGTCAAAATCATGGATTTTGGGCTAGCTAAAGTTATTACAAGTAATCAAAAACTCACAGCGGCAAGCAAGATATTAGGTACACCGCTTTATGTTTCACCAGAGCAGGTCAAGCAAAGTAAAGATATAGATGGGCGTTCAGACATTTATACACTGGCATTACTTGTTTATCAAATGCTAACAGGAAGACTTCCTTTTTATGGAGATGATACCCAAGAAGTTATTTATAAGCGTTTGTTGGAAGACCCATCGCCGCCTAGCAAGCTCAATCCCAATGTTTCTATTTCCACTTTGCTTGATGAAGCTATTCTCAAAGCCTTAGCCAAGGATAGTGATAAACGCACTTCTACTATGGATGAGTTTCTAAATGATTTTCTAAAAGCTTTAACCCCGCGTCAAAGCATAGAGGATATCTTAAAGATGAAGTTTGTTAAAATTCCTCAAGGGGAATTTATGATGGGGAGTGAAAAGTATTCTGATGAAATGCCACGTCACCTAGTGAAAATCGGTTATGAGTTTGAAATGACAGCCACACAAGTAACGCAAGCACAATGGGGAGCAATAATGGGAAATAATCCTAGCTATTTTAAAGAGGATGGACAGCTACCTGTTGAGAATGTGAGTTGGTTTGATGTACAAGAATTTATTAAGAAATTGAATGAGAAAAGTAGTAAATACACTTATCGTTTACCATCAGAAGCAGAGTGGGAATATGCTTGCCGAGCAGGAACAACAGGCGATTATGCAGGGGACTTGGATAAAATGGCTTGGTATAGCCAAAATAGTCAAGGTAAAACCCATCCAGTAGGGCAAAAGCAGCCAAACGCATGGGGGCTTTATGATATGCATGGCAATGTTTGGGAATGGTGTCAAGATCCTTGGCATAGTAATTATAATGGAGCACCAACCGATGGAAGCGTATGGGATATTGGGACTGATAATGATGATCAGGTCTTGCGTGGTAGTGCGTTTGACTACGTTGCTAACCTCTGTCGTTCTGCTGTTCGCTACTACGATGCACCGGACGGTCGTAGCTACGACTACGGGTTCCGGGTTGTTATGTCTGCGCGGACTCTTAAGTAAGTTCTTGTACTCTTTTGCCCTATACACTTTAGCCATTGCGAAGCGATGGCTCCAAAAATTTTGGGTTTTTTAAAGACCCTAGGTTGTTAAAAACTGTGCTTTTTGTATAGAGTAATATTAAGGAAGTCCAAAGATCTCATTAACAGAAGTAACATCAAAAATACGTAATGCCCAGGTTTCAATAGTTGAAGCATCAGCAGAGCGAATTTTATCAATAGCTGATTGAGGTAAAGTGCCAAACTTGCGTTCAAGTTGTCGCTCTAATATAGTAGCTGCTTCTTGTTGTAAACCTTGTTGAAAGATATCAAAAAGAAACTCATTTTCACGAATATCAAAAGATAAAGACATAGATTTAACCTCCTGAAGAGTTAAAATTTTCCAGCCACGTAACCCAGATAAAATAAGTAGTTGGGTCAAGGCTTTTGTACGTGCAGTTTTCGGTAAGACAATAATCTTAGCAAGAATTTGATGAATAGTCTCAGCAATGTTATCTACTTTGCACAGCACTGCAAGCAAATTGTCAGCTAAGCTCTTGCTTTCTAACATAGCTTTAGCCGAAAATTGGCGAATATCTATTAGTTGATAGCGAAAATCTAAATTGGTTAAAGATATACTAGAGTTAATAGTACTAGGTTTATTACCAATGTAAAGAACTTGTTGAAGTGGTGCTATTTGATATAGTTTATAGATTAAGAAATAATATTCCAGCATCCTCCAAACCATGTCAGGATCATCGTCAGTTTGAAATTCTAGTTGGTAAATACTACTATTTTCTAGAAGCATGACAAAATCAGTTCGACGTTGTGAAACGGAAGGAAACTCTACTGAAAGGAATTTAGCTTTGCTTGTATCTATGCCAGTAAGCCTATTTAACAGTTCTATAGGCATTGACTGAAATAGTTCTTTAATTGTTGCATCGTATTTCATAAAAACCTCTTTTGTGTTTTTATGAATAAATGCATTTGAGTTTGTTTTCCGTCATTTTTATCATTTATGCTAAATTAGCATTTCTGAAAAAGAGATAGTAAAAGGTTATGTTATGCAACTTTGTCCTAATTGCGATGCAGTCTACAAAAATGATAATCAACGCTTTTGCCCTAATGATGGCGGCATATTAGGGTCGCTAAAAATACTTAATGATCGCTATGAGATAATGGCTGAAATAGGACGCGGCGGTATGGGTGCAGTCTACCAAGCTAAAGACAAAAAACTGGCTAGAGAATGTGCTATTAAGGTTATTTATACTTCTGTTCCTCAAGATGAAAAAGAAAAACAAGCATCAGATGTTTTAACTACACGTTTTCAAAATGAAGCTCGTTTAGCTGCGCAAATAGCTCACCCTAATGTAGTTAGTGTTTATGAGTTTGGTGTAACTAAAAATGGTTTGTATTTTTTAGTGATGGAACATTTACTAGGAGAAACGCTAAGAGAATTGCTTAAGCGTGAAAAAGTATTGCCACTAAATCGAATAATCCCAATTGTAAAACAATGTGTAGATGCTTTAATAGAAACACATAGTAAAAATATTGTGCATAGAGATCTTAAGCCAGAAAATATTTTTGTTATCAACCTAAATGGTCAAGAGAAAGTCAAAATTCTAGATTTTGGTATCGCTAAAGCCTTTGATGATAAGCGAATGGATTTGACTAAAACAGGTATTATAATGGGTTCGCCTACCTATATATCACCAGAACAAGTAAAAGGTGAAAAAGATTTAGATAGTCAATCAGATCTTTACAGCCTAGCGTTAATTACCTATGAGATGCTAACAGGCAGATTACCTTTTCAAGGTAAGACTCCAAACGATTTACTTGTAGAACGATTAAGCAAAGACCCAATGCCCCCTAGTCAAGCTAATCCCCAAGCTGCTATTTCACCAGAGCTTGATAGGGCTTTGTTAAAAGCATTAGCAAGAGATAGGGCATTACGTACTATAAGTGTAAAGGAATTTTTCACTGAGCTTTTACAAGCAGTTCAAAGTAATCAACCTCAAGTAGATAGCGATTATGAAATAGGCTTAGAGCATTATCATAAAGGAAATTACATCAATGCTATTGAAAAACTTAGTTCAACTCTTAAAACAAGTGCGGATGTTTTCTACCTACGCGGTTTAGCCTCTTTTGATCAAGGAGAATATAAAGAAGCATTAGCAGATTTTTCCCAAGCAGCTAAGCTTGACCCTAAAGAAACTTATTATTATTACTGTGGGCTTGCTTTTTATGAGCTTGGGGATTATGTCCAAGCCGCAAAGAGTTTAACTCAAGCAATTCAAGCAAATTCAACTTATAGCTATTATTACTACATACGAGGAAAATCACACTTTTATCAAGGTCAAGGAAACTACCCGCAAGCTATAGAAAATTTTCAACTAGTGCTACAACTAGACCCAGAGGATGCTAGTAGTTACTATTATCTTGGGCGCATAAATTATCTTAGTAAAGATTATCTACAAGCAATAGCTAGTTTTAATAAAGCTATTAAGCTTAGCCCACAAGATTCTATAAATTATCATCAATGTGGATTGGCTTACCTACATCTAGGCAACCGTAAGCAAGCAACAGAATATTTCCAATTTGCCTTTAAGCTAAAGAAAGATCCTAGTTTACGAGAATTACTCAAACGGTTGTCCTAAGACGATAATAGATATTATGTAGAATAAGAAAATACTTTTTAGGGGGATAGGTTTACATGTTAGCAATGAAGTTCGGTGGTACGTCAGTTGGTGGTGCAAATAGAATCACTGAAGTAGTCAAAATTATTCAGGCAGAAAAAGAACGTACTCCGAAAATTATCGTAGTAGTTTCAGCTATGAGTGGGGTTACTAGTAACCTGCTGGCTGCTGCTAGCCTAGCAGCACAAGGTAAACAAGCTGAATATGAGAAAATTTGTCAAGATCTGTTACGTAAACATCGAATAGCCATTTTGGAACTAATCAAAGATGCAATTAGGTGCGAAGAACTCTTAAAAGAAATTGAATTAATGATAGAACAAAATTGTAGTCGTTTATGCTATGGCATACAGATTTTAGGAGAGGCTTCTCCCCGCGCACTAGATGCAATTGGTTCGCTAGGTGAAAGGCTTTCTGCACGGCTAGTTGCGGCTGCATTAAATGAAGCAGGGACAAAGGCTAGCTTTGTAGAAGCAACAGAATTAATCGTGACAGATGATAATTTTGGTGATGCTGCACCTCAAATGTCAGAAACAGAGGCACGGACTCAGGCAAAATTGCTCCCCATGTTAGAAAATGGAGTTGTGCCAATAATAACTGGTTTTATTGGTGCTACTCGGAGTGGAGTTACCACTACTTTAGGGCGTGGAGGTTCAGATTATTCAGTTGGTATTATTGGTGCATGTTTGAAGGCTGATGAAGTTTGGATTTGGACAGATGTTGATGGAGTTATGAGTGCTGACCCTTCTATTGTGCCAGATGCACATACTTTGGCGGAAATGACTTATAGCGAAGCTGCTGAGCTTTCCTATTATGGTGCTAAAGTACTTTACCCTAAGACTATACTTCCAGTAATAAAAGATGAAATTCCATTGCTCATCAAAAATAGCTTTTTCCCTGAACGAGTAGGGACACGTATTGCCGCAAAGACTTCCACAACAGATAGTGATGTAAAAGCAATTAGCTCAATTAAGAATATTAGCCTTATTACAATTAGTGGGCGTGGTATGATGGGTGTTCCAGGGATTGCTGCAAAGACTTTTACTGCTGTTGCAAGCCAAAATGTTAATATTTTGATGATCTCACAATCTTCTTCAGAAAATAATATTTGTTTTGTAATTAATACCTCAGAGGTAGAACGTACCTGTATGGTTTTAAGACGTGCACTAGAAGTCGAATTTCATCATAAACACGTAGAAGATATACAAGTTCAAAATGATATTGCTATTATTGCCGTAGTTGGTGAACGAATGAAAGGCACTCCAGGGATTGCTGCTAGAATTTTTGGTGCAGTTGGCCAAAGTGGAGCTAACGTAATTGCTATTGCTCAAGGCTCATCAGAAATAAATATTTCTTTTGTCATTGGTCAAAATGATATTCCAAAAGTTGTTAAAGCTGTTCATGATGAATTTAAGTTGGGACAAAGTAATAGGTTAAAATAGAGTAAAAATGAGGTAAGAATATGCGGGTATTGGTTAGGCTGGTTTTAAGGTGTTTATTATTATTTACACTCCTTACGCCTTTTGCTACTCAAGCGCAAAATAGTTCATCAAAAGCTCAAAGTAAAAATTACATTACACTTTCTACAGATGTAGTAGACCTAAAAGAGCAATTTAATAAAGATCAGGGCAAGACACGCTTGTTAATGGTTCTTTCTCCTGGTTGAGGAGAATGTCTTGGGGGGGCATCCCAAGTAACAAAAAAAGTACTTAAACAAATCAAAGATCCAAACCTAAAAGTATATGTAGTGTGGTTGCCTATCTTGCGTAAAGATAACGAAGCTCGTGTGCCTAAGGCGGCGGCTGTGGTTTCTGATTCACGGGCTACTAATTATTGGGACGCAGATAAGATCCTGGCTAGAGAGTTTGCTGAGACACTTGAGTTTGTTGAAAAAACTAAACCAGCTTGGGATATTTATTTGGTTTATGGTAAAACGGCAAAATGGGAGATAAAAGCCCCTAGTCCTGATTACTGGATGCACAAGCTAGATGATTTCCCAAAAGCTAATTTTTTGGATGCATCAAAATTAGCTAAAGAGATAGAAAAACAGTTAGCTATTAATCAATAAAATCCTGGATGAAAGTATAATTTAATTAATTATAAACCATAGAAAAAATGATAAACAATGCCCAGTGCTAGAGTACTGGGCAAATAAATTTTATGAGAAAACGTCGTGAAGAAGAGCTATCAGCAAAATTAGCAGAACTAAGAAATTCAGAAACTTTTTCTCTGCTAAGCGCAACAGAAATGGTTGAACAAATAGGAGCTTTTCTTGAACATGGGCTAATTAATGAAGCTATTGCTAAACAACGACGTTTACCACCACCGCTAAATCTAGAACAAGCAATGG
>CAZHXL010000008.1:34313-35253 GCA_964536575.1 uncultured Clostridia bacterium
ATGGTTTATGCTCAACTACGGGCAGATATTGCTACTCATTTTGCTCGTCATGGCTATTATGGTGGGGTTTTAGATGTGTTACAGCCTTATGATACTGTACCCTCTCGTGTACGCTTACCAATTAAGGAAAGAGCCTTAATTAGCCTTCAATTAGCAGAAGCCTATTCGGTTAATCATAATTATCCTTCTGCAATAAGTTTGCTTAATGAGTCTATTAAATGTAGTACTCAATCAGGTGAAAAAAGCTTAGAAGCTAAAGCGCAATATCAACTAGGAGTCGTATATTTTAACTTAGGCGAATATATAATAGCTCAAGAACATCTAAAACAATCATTAAAACTCTTTGTAAAACTTCTAGATCAGCAAGGAGAAGCACAAGTTTATTTGTATATAGGAAAGGTATTACTAGAACTAGGTGAGTTTGATAGGAGTATAGAAAATTCTGAAAAAGCAATTAAAATTAGTACAGAAATTAATTTAGAAAATATCCAAACCCAAGCAAAATCTCAAATTGGAACAGTGTGGCTTAGACAAGGCAAAATTAGAAATGCAATAAGTTTTTATGAAATAGCATTACAAAAATATGAACAGGAAAAAAAGCCTAACCTAGCAATCCAAACCTATAACAACTTGGCTTATAGTTTGATAATTGCTGGTGAATGGTCGCGAGCTGAGCAGTTATTAGAAAAAAGCTTAACCCTAGCTCGTCAAAACCAAGATGATTATAGCGAAGCATTTGCCCTAGCTCAATTTGGGCTACTTTATACTTTAACTGGTCGTATTAATGAAGCCAAACCGACATTAAATTTTGCTTTAGAATTAGCTAAACAAGTTCACGCTAAAGATTCAGAAAGCTTATCAGAGATTAATTTGGGTAAACTATGTTTATTATTAGGGGAAAAGACTTTAGCTTTAACCCACTTAAAAACAGGTATAGACC
>CAZHXL010000008.1:35263-41552 GCA_964536575.1 uncultured Clostridia bacterium
ACCTAGCATTAGCTATTAACCGGATTGATTACGCTATAGAAGCAGAGTTAACTTTTGTTACATTATGTTTAGAGGAAAATAAACTCCCACAAGCTCAAACGGGATTAGAACAAGCTATTGACTGGATTAAGAAACAGAAAAATTTTTTACTGGAAGGAAAAATTCTCTTTTTAGAAGCTAAACTAGCTTTTCAAAAAGGACAAGAGGCTTTAACCAAGTTAAATCGCGCACATGAAATCTTTGAAGTTTTTTCTTCACCTTTAGAAAAAGCATTATGTTTAATTGAGCGAGCACAATTATTAAAAAGCAAACAGGGATTTACTACAAAGCCCTTTGGAGATTTGGTTCGTGCCCAACAACTTTTTGAGCAAATAGGTGCTAAACCCCTCTTAGAAAAAGTGAATTTGTTAATAAAAGAACTGTTTCCAAAATCTACTAAAAGTAGTGATGAGGTAAATTTACTAAATAATCAATTGATAGAAGAACGTAAACAGCTACTAAATTTACTTAAGACTTACCATAAGCATGAACAATTATTAAGCGAAATTGCAGTAGTTTTACAAAAGCAAACCCAAGCAGATCTAGTAGCGATTTTTCAGCTTAATAGCCTAGAAAATACTGCTAAGTTAGAGTTTGCTACTAGAGAGCTAGATTTATTAGCTAGTGAACTTCACAGACGTTTACAAGTTGCTTTACTAGAGAAAAAAACAGGCTGGATTGATGGCCGTAATATGGATGAATCCCTTTATTTAGAGCTAATTATAAGTAACCCAGAAAAACCACTGGCCATCTTACTTTGGGGTATTTCACCAAAAGCAACGTCCAAAGAGCTTTTAGAAACGTCTATTGCTTTAAGCAAAGAGGTTGTTAATTTATCTTTATTAGATCCTCTAGCCCAAGTAGAGCGCAGAGTTGAAATTAACGAAGCAGAAATAGGACGACTAAAAAGCTTTAAGAACCTACCAGATTTACTTTATGCAAGCCGCAAAATGTCAGAATTGACTGAGCAAATTACTAGGATTCATTCTAGCGACCTAACAGTGTTAATTACTGGAGAATCAGGTACAGGTAAAGATTTGATTGCTAGAGCAATTCACTCTGTTAGTGAAAGACGTAATCGACCTTTTTCGCCGTTTAATTGTACTGCTACTCCGCAGGAAATTGTTGAAGCACAACTTTTTGGTTATCGCAAAGGGGCATTTACTGGTGCGAATATTGATTATGAAGGAGTGATTCGTGCTGTTGATGGAGGAACATTGCTTTTAGATGAAATTGGAGACCTGCGCCTAGATACCCAGCCAAAATTATTACGCTTTCTACAGGAGGGAGAAATTCAGCCTATTGGTTATACTCGACCTATAAAAGTAAATGTACGAATAATTGCTAGTACTAATAGAGATTTAGAAACAATGGTGGAAAAAGGGGAATTTCGCGAAGATCTCTATCATAGGTTAAATATTTTGCGGCTCTTTGTCCCAGCATTAAGGCAAAGACGAGAAGAAATTTTACCACTAGCTCAATATTTTCTTAAGCAATCTTGTGAACGTACTAACAAAAATTTAGCTTTTAGTGCTGATGTTTTAATATTACTAGAATCTTATGACTGGCCAGGAAATATTCGTCAGCTAAAAAATGAAATTGAACGCGTAGTAGCTTTTGCTGGGGAAAAAGCCACGTTTGGAAAATCTCAACTTTCTACAGAAATAATTCAAGCTACAGCAAACTTAAAATCAAATAGACAATTACTAGAAACAACAGCAGATATTCAATTTCAACCAGGAATGACACTAGATGAAATTTTGATGCAAACAGAAAAACAAATTATTCAAAAAGCACTAAAGCAATGTCGTGGTAATATTCGACAGACTGCCGCTTTATTAGGTATTTCTAGGAAAGGTCTCTACGATAAAATAAAACGGCTCAAGATTCGTTAAGAGAGCAGACACATAGGAAATGGCTGAGTTAAGAGGGCAGACACATAGGTCTGCCCCTACATAAATGGCTGAGGGAAAATAAATTATGATCGCTTATTTAAGTGGCAAGCTTTTAATTAAATCTACTAGTTTAGCAATAGTTGATGTTAATGGTGTAGGCTATGAGGTGCAAATTCCTCTCTCAACCTATTATGATTTAGGTGAGCTTGGTAGCTCAATTTCATTACAGATTTATACTCAGGTTAGGGAAGATGCCTTACAGTTATTTGGTTTTCGTACTGGATTAGAAAAAGAGATTTTTCTAAAACTTTTAAGTGTTAGTGGTGTAGGGCCAAAACTCGCTTTGACGCTACTTTCTGGGATGAGTGCCGAAGAATTAATACAAGCGATACTAGGAGGTAACCTAGTACAGCTTACAGGTGTTCCAGGCGTTGGACGTAAAACGGCAGAACGCTTAATCCTTGAATTGAAAGATAAGCTAAAATCTCTTTCTACAACGGAAGTAGGGCAAGGTCAAAGTGCAGGTGGTAGCGATGTTTCGCTAAAAACAGATGTAGTTTCAGCATTAGTTAATCTAGGTTGGCAACAAGCAATGGCAGAAAAAGCTGTTAATGTTACACTAAAAGAAGAATCTCGCCGGGATTTCCAATTAATATTAAAACAATCCTTAAAGAAGCTTTATCGCTAACTGTTAGAATTTATGAGAGTTTTTTTAGTATGTTCTTTGTTCTTAAGTTTTTCTATTGCTCAAGGCCAAGTAACACCAACAACCACATTGCAAGAAGCAAAAGTTTTAGGGATGCCAGAATTAATGCTGGAAGCCCAAAAGGAGTTTGCTCGTATCAGTGATGTTCGTGCAGATGAACGAGTTAAATTACTTACTACTTTTATCAAGAAATGGCCAAATACCCCACTAACTATTCCTGCTCAAGAGGCTTTACTGAGGGCAAGGGCTGCCTTAGCAGAAACTATGCTTAAGCAACAAAGGATTGAGCCAGCCCTAGAAGAGTTTCAAAAAGCTATTAATGAGTTTCCCCAACCTGTTAATGATCGTATTTTTAGTACAATGCTTGCTTTTCCTCTAACGGTCTTTAACCATGGTTTTCGTAAGGAAGCCATTGGTTTGATGAAACAGTTTGAAACTAATGCTTGGCAACAACATAACAGACTAGCGCAAATCGCTGCTTTTTATCTTAGTGCTGAAAGTGGCCAAGATTCTGAGCGTGTTCTAACTAGAGCAATCGAATTAGAGCCTAAAGCAGCAAAATATTATTATGGGCTTGGAACAACCTACTTGATTCAGCTTAAGCTAAAGGAAGCTAAAGCGGCTTTTCAACAAACTATTAATTTAGAACAAAAACATCCATTAGCATTTGCTAGCCTAGCATCGCTTTATCGTTCAGAAAAATCTTTAGAGGATGCAATCGCGCTTTATAAAAGACAGTTAGAAGTAACACCTGATAGCGAAGTAGGACATGGAGGACTAGCAATTAGCTACTTACTTGCTAACCAAGATGATCTAGCTGCGGAGGAATTAGGAAAACAATTTGCAATTTCTCCTAGGGACTTTCATCTTTTTACCCAACTCGGATATTTATCAGTAAGTCGTAGTGATTATAGAAAAGCCCGTAGTTGGGCGGAACTAGCTTTAACCATAGCTCCTACTTATGCATGGGCACGAATTGTCTTAGCTAATAGTCTAATAGCTCAACAGGAATTTTTTACTGCTGAAGAGGTTTTATCAGATATTGTTGCACGAGGTACGAATTTTCCTACACTTCACTTTGAGATTACTCATGCGTTACTTTTAGCAGAGAACTATGATGGTGCTTTTGAACAAACAGAACAGTTTCTTAAAATCACCCCAGAAGGCGAATTTGAAGCTCAAATTGGCGGAGAGCTAGTAAAGTCGCGTAGCTTAAAATCTTTACTAGAAAAAGAACGACGAGCAGCAATTGCTTTACCAGACAGCCTAACTTCAGACGAGCATTATAAGTTAGTGGAAGGCTTTCTCAGGTTTCAGTTTTACTTGAGTAGATTAAAAGGTGGAGAAAAACACACTACTAGCTCAGGTGAGACAGAAGTATTAGGACGTAGGCAACGCACGGAAATTCAAGTTCGTACTCTAGAAGCCTTAGCACAGTTTTTAAGTATTAATGATGAGCGACGGCCTTTCCGTAAAATGTGGGTTGCACAACAATTATTTGAAACAGATATTGCTTTAGAACGTGCCGCAGAGATAAGCACAGAACTAGTCACAGAGGCAGAAGTATCTACACGTCTAGACGGCTCCATTCGTGAGGCCCCAGAACTAGATTTTACAAAAAGAAAAGAACTCTTTCGTGCCCGTGCCTATCATTTACTAGGGCAAATACGCTTTAAGCAGGGGCAACTAGAAGAAGCAAGCAAAGCACTAAAGCTCTCAGTAGATACTTTTGCTGAGAGTGCGGAACAAAGAATCGCTATTTCTCATTTGGCTACCGTAACACAAGTTTCTGGTAATGACAAAGAAGCTCTAAACTTGTATATTAAAAGCTATAACAAATATGATGAGAATGCTACAGTACAAAAGTCAATGATTGAAAATCTCTACCGCAAAATTCATGGTTCTGTAGAGGGGTTAGAGTTAAAATAAGTCTCCTAACATTAAAGAGTTAGGTTAATTTCAGGATAGAGGTGTTAAAATGTATCGCGTAATTTTTACCAGCTTATTTGTCTTGTTGCTTTTACTAACCCCATTAACTGATTTTGCGCAAGGATTAAGCTTACGTGAGTACAAATATCATTTTGAAAATTCGCGATTTGATACTACTTCTGTAGATATAAATATTTCTGATAAAGGCGATGGCCAACTGCGTTTCAAAAAACGAGATGAAGACGAAGAAGTCCTACTTGCAATTAAACTGTTGCCTGATACTATAAACCGTCTACAACGCCTATATGATGAACTTCATTTTTTAGATACTATAGATAACTATCAGGCAAATGCGCAGTTAGCTAACCTAGGAACAACCACTTTATTCTTAAAACAAGGCGAACGTAGTAGATCTGCTAGTTTCAACTACACAGATAATCGTAGTGCAATGCAGTTAGCTGCGCTATTTAGGGCAATTGAAAACCAATATCGCCGCGTAGAAGAAATAAAACTAGCACGTCAGTTTAGTCCATTAGATTTACCAAAACAATTGAAAAACCTAGAAGAAGAACTTAAGCGTAATCGAATTGCAGAACCAACACAAATCGTACCTCTGCTTTCAGATATTTCTCTAGATGATAATGCGCCATTAATTGCTCGCAATGCTGCTGGAAAGCTGATCACAATGATCAAACGTGGCAAATAAAAAGAGGTTTTTTGTTAGGCTATTGATATGAGAGTAGGGAGTTCTATTCCTGATATTTAATTGACACCTATTCGGAACTTTGCTAAACTCTTCCCAAGCCAATTGAGCTATCTACTTATATTAAGAAGCTTTCTGCTTATCGAATCCAACTTACAGATAGCAACCAAATTTGACTAAGAAAGCAGTTTTTTAGTTAGTTACCAAACATGTTATTAGTAGCCTAGCTTAAGTATAGTTTGTTTCCAAATTGTGCATTAAAAAGTAACCCTAAAAATTAGTAAAAGAGAGAAAGTAATTATGGCCTTAGTGGGAGATCTCAAGGATCTTGCCCTAGTAGATATTATACAAATTAACTGTATTGGACGTAATACGGCTCGCTTGACAGTGCATTATCCAACTGGTGATGGCGTGTTTTACTTTCAAGACGGTGATGTGGTAGATGCGCGTTTTGGTGAACTTTCTGGTATAGATGCTGTTTATCAAGCGTTGCGTTATAGTGAGGGTAGTTTTCGTATTGATACAGGAATTGTTGCTCCAATACGCACAATCTACGACCCTTGGCCTAATATACTAATGGAAGGAATGCGAATTATTGATGAAGAACGAGCAGGAATCATCCCTACTGCTCCTGGCTTTACTCCTCCTGGTGCAACAATGCCCACAATGGGTACTGGAACACCTTCTGGTGGGGTGGTACGAGCGATAAACCCTTTTCAAACCTTAGTCAATGATTTGTTAAAAATTAGAGGGGTAGAAGGGGCTATTGCTACTCTAAAAGATGGTACTTTACAAGCACATAGTAATATTAAAACGCCAGAAAAACTTGGGATGTTAATTGCTTTTATGGTTTATCATGGCGGATTAGCAGCCATTCCTGCTCGAATAGGAATGATGAAACGCGTAGCGGTCATTTCTGGTCAAAAAAAGTTGATTATTTTTGATCAAGAAGATTTTTTAGCTGCTATCGAATGTGGAAGTGCTGTGCGTTATGAAACTATAAACCCTTATATTGAA
>CAZHXL010000008.1:41562-50733 GCA_964536575.1 uncultured Clostridia bacterium
GGGATATCCGGGCCTCTAACACAATTCTAAAGGTGGCGCGTTTGTTGTTGCGCATAATTAATTAAGTTGTCATGCAGATTCCTAAAGGAAAGCCAGTCCATGAAAACCTCAAGACCTCCTATCTAAATGCCACTGCTTTGTTGGCTGATCTTCAGATCAGTAGTTTTACAGGCTATATTCAAGCAGTCTTTCCTTATGGTAAGGGCGAGATCTTCTTAGCAGAAGGGAGAATACTTAATGCTGTAGATGAAAGCCCAGATCGTATTAGACGCGGAGAAGAAGCCATTGATGCTATACTACTTAGAGCTAGTTCTCCAGATGGAAAAATATCTGTTTATTCGCACACAAACAAAATTATTGAAGCTATTGCTGAGCGTATTGAAGGAGAAGTAGTTTATCACGGACTAGATAGTGACTTTACAGATCTAAAGAAACTAGTAGAAAAGCTTAAGCAGCAAAACATGTCTCGCTTTTATGTTGAAATAGAGTTTAGTGAATTTGGTGATGGCATAATCTATATAATTGATGGTAATGTCGACGGAGTGCTATCATTAGCTGCTGGGGAAGTTATTGAAGGGCAATCAGCTTTTGATCGTGTGTTAGAGTTATTATCAGAAAAAATAGCAGTGTTTCATGTTTATCGTTGCAGCAAAATAAATACTGATACAGAAGCAGATAATGTCTTATCTTTTCCTGAAATAACACAAACCCCAATAGCTAAATTTTCACAAAAAGTTACTAATGATGAACCAAAACTTTTAGCTCAAAGACAGGTGATACAAGCATCAGAACCCTCTAAGAAAGAAATAGTAGAAATAGCAGATTTAGTGTCAGAAACAAATGTTGAAAGCGTAGATATAGCAAAAGCTTTACCAGAACCTAAAATATTGCTAGCTGAACCATTAGAAGAAGTGGCTGTCTCAGAAGAAAAAATCCAAGAACTAACACCTATTGATGAAGATAAAGACTATCAAATATTAGTAGGTATAATGACAGAGATCATTCAAATTGTAGAAAGAGTTTCTCTTTTAGTTAGTAAAGAAGCTAATTTTACTACTGCTTTTCGAGCAGGATTACTAGAGGTTACTCAAGAATATCCAGTTTTTGATCCTTTTGCAGAAGATTTTTCTTATCAAGATGGTAAAATCCGTCTTACATCACTAATCCCAAAAGAAGTTTTGATAAATGGTTTGACTAAAGTGCTAAAATATACTTTAGATGAATTAGTTCGTATGTCACCAACTTCTCAGTTAAGAGAAAGAATAGCTGGAGCGTTGCTGCGCTTGGAACAGCTAAAACAATCAGAATTTGAGTTCTTCTCAATTTCCTCTGCTTTAGCTGAAATTATAACAATAGATTAATTTTATAATTAGAAAGGAACATCAGAGTGGGCAAAGCACATGAAACCTTCCTACAAGATATGTTACGTATCCAAGGCGTAAAAACTGCGGCATTAGTGAATTTCCGAGGAGAGTTTTTACTCTCAGCAGGAGTCTTTACTCCTAATGCACAAATATCTAATCAACTAGGCACTTGTATAGTACAGTTAATAGCAACAGCAGAATATGTTAGAGGTCGTTCTGAAGAATTAACCTTGCTTTATTCTGAAGGTAGGCTCTCAGCTTTTATTAACTTAGATTTATTAATAGATACTCCTTATGGTGCGCAGGAGGTATTTTTACTGATTTTAAGTAGCGCGAATGTAAATCTTCCTACTTTACGTATGACTGTAAAAGTAGCTTTAAGTAAACTTAAGCTAGACAAAGCAGTTAGAGATTTAAGAATTAATGTTCGAGTTTATCCACAAAATTTACTTACTAGAGATCGTATGGATGAAACTAGTTGGCAGTTTGTAGAAGCAATCAGCCGTGGTTGATAATTAAAAGCATAAACATCCTACAAGGTGAGAATAAAATATCATGTCAGATGCATTTTCTGGAAATTTATCACAATTCAAACTCCTAGATATTTTACGTCTTTTGCATGCTAGTAATCGTACTGGCTTGCTAGAGCTTGAACACGAAGACGGACATTTTGGTGAAATTTATTTTGTTAGTGGTCAAGCTACTCATGCCCTTTATGAAGAATACATAGGGGAAGAAGCTATTTATGCCCTATTTTCTTGGATAGATGGCACTTTTCGCTTTCGTAGCAGTGAAATGACAGATGAACAAACCACGATGTTAACTACAGAGGAAATATTAGGGGAAAGTGTTACTTATGCCGCAGACTGGGAAAGCGTCCGTCGAGTTATTCCTTCACGTAATACTTTGTTCCAGCTTTCTTCCCGACCAACTAAAGAGTTTTCCCTGCGTTCAGAAGATTGGGCAGTACTACGCGAAGTAGATGGAGAAAAAAACGTTGGTGAAATTGCTGACGCTACTCAACTAGGAGAGTTGCAAGCCTCACGTATTTTGGTACGCTTATTTGATCTTGGGTTGATTGAATCTGCTGGGGAAGCTAGCTCACAACAAGCTTATGTAGAAGTTGTAGATGAGGTAGTCTTAGGACAAGTGGAAAAAGATCTTACTATGGCTATTGGCCCAATGGCACCAATTGTTATTGATGATTGTGCAGAAATGCTAGGGTTTAGTCGTAGCAGCTTACCTAGGGATATGGTACCATCTTTTATTGAAAGATTGGCAGAAGAAATTCCTGATAATGATCGTCGGGTTCGCTTCCAAGAAGCAATGCTAGAAATAATGAAGCAACTTTTCTAGTAAAATAGGTATATTTTACTAGGGTAAACAGAGTCGTAAGACTCTGTTTAGCTTTTGTAGGAAAATTTTAATTCAGTTTTTAGTTTTTCCTATTATTTTTACAATTTTATCTCTATTAAGGAGGCAGCGATTTCTACTCTACATTAATAGGGTTTGAGGTCTCCACGCTGAAAAGTAACATGAAATTAATGATTAAGCAGAAATTAATGATTTTTTCCGCCTTGTTGGTTTTTATTCCTTTGCTATTTTCTGCACTAGTTATCGGTTATATAGTTAAAAGTAGTATTGATGATCAATCTGCACAATCGATGGAAAAAGATGCTCGTGTTGCTGAACAGCTTTATAAAAACCGCGAATTGTTAATTATCCAAGTTGTTCAAAACTCAGCACAATCCATCAGTGCCCAAGGGCTTTTTGATTTAGCTCAAGCTCCTAGTGGAGCTGATCCTAAAAGTGCAACAGGTCGTGTTCAAGAAGAAGGCAACAAACGCCTAGCAGGTTTATTAAATAATGCTCAACAGGCTGGTAATATTGATTTTATTGTTGTTACTGACAGTAAAGGCAATATTATCGCTAGACAAGCTGAGGGCGAAGCAAATGGCTCTATTAGTGATAACCCATTAATAGTTTCTGTGCAAAATGCTGTTACTGCTAGTCGAACATATGCTCAATCTAGTTCTGTAAAAGAATCAGGAGAAAAAATAAAATTATTAGCTGGTGAAAAACTAGCTCAACGAGCAGAAATAAAAGCTGAAGGACGATCTATTACAGATGGTTTAGTAATAGAAGCTGCTGCTCCAATTACCAATAATAATGGAAGATTATTAGGCATTGTTCTTGCAGGGCTTTTAGTTAATAATGCTCCTCAGGAGCGTGCTGTTATTGAAGATATTAAAACTAAACTCTATCCCTCTTTGCCAGATTCTTCAGGAGCATCTATTACGTTAAATGATGTAATAGTTTCTACTAATATGCCAATTCAACAAAACGGTGCTCTAGGAAAACGTACCACTGTAGCAGGTGATGTTCCTAAAACATCAACAGAAATCTTTAATAATGAAGCCTATAAAAGCGCGTATGTTCCAATTAAAGATAGTAGTAATCAAGTAATTGGTAGAGTTGGTGTTCAAGTTAAGCAAAGCTGGTTTAATGCTGTACTAAATAAAGTACTACTGATTATCGTACTAATAGTTTTAGTATTTATTTTGGGCGCAATAGGTGTTGCAATATATGCTGCCCAAAAATTAACTAAGCCTATTATGGAATTAACTGAAGCCTCTAATAATATCAGTTTAGGGAAATTAGACGAATCAATACAAATTAAGAGCGATGATGAGATAGGTCAATTAGCTGAAGCACTAGAACGTATGAGAATAAGCTTAAAACAAGCTTTGGATCGTTTACGCAGTCGACGAGCACAGCAAAACAACTAGTTATATACTTTGAGTAGCTTATATATTTTTGGATATTTTAGGAAACTGAAATGAAATATTACTCTATCGCAGAAGTTGATATCACTGACCAAAATTGGGTTCCAGCATATATTAAAAATGTAACTAAGCTTGTTGAAGACTATGGTGGTCGTTACTTAGCTCGTACATCAAATGTTGAAAAGATCGAAGGTGAAAGAAAGGTCGGTCAAATATTCCTAATTATTGAGTGGCCTTCTAAAGACACAGCAATAACCTTCTATGAAAGTGATGAGTACAAACCCTATCTTCAAAACCGTATAGAAGGTGCCAAAAATGAGTTTGTCCTAGTTGCAGGTGAAGATATTGCTAAGGTAGCACAAATTGCTGACTAGGCTAATTAACCAAGCCTAGTAATAGGATATAAACATCAAGTTTAGCAAGTAACTACCAACACTCATCATACTTGTTGATAGAGGCGTTGGGTATATTTTTAAGTTAGACTAAAGTTTATAAAGTTATTATTATGAGTCGTGATTCTTCAAAGGACAAAATTAAGCCTTTTTTAGCCGCGCTTAGTGAATCTGGGGATTCCTCTGAACAAGATGAGTCTGTGTACGCACCTACTAGAAAATTACCTAATATCCCTGTTCAGCTTTCAGAACTTTATCAAGATGACTCTTTTATAGAAAACTCGTCAACTGTTAATCTACGATCAGCTTATCAAAGCAACTCTATAGGAGAAGATCAACTGATTACCCAATCAAATCTATACAATCCTTCATTTGAAAAGCCTGATCCCATTTCTACTGCTGAGCCACAACTTAATCTTCCTTCATTTGAAGTAAAACTTGATCCAAACTCTACTACTGCTAGATTTGAAAAAGATAAAATGCTAAAAGAACAACTAGAAAGTGTAGATTTTTATATTGAACAAGGGTTTTTAGATGTAGCTTTTAGTACTTTAGAAAGATTGGAAATGGTTTTTCCAGGGCATTTTTTAATTTCTGAACGATTAGAACGAATGGCTAATCTAGAAATAGAAAACACTAATCAGGGCATTGCTGCCCCAATACTATCTAGTACAATTGCTGCTAGTGAAGTAGTAGTGGAAAATAACGTTAGCCTTAATGAACCTATGTTTGATGTTCCTAATACATCAGAATTACAGGCTATACAAGAGTTAGATTCATTAGATTCTGAAACAGAAATGGATTTTAAAAATTTAGTGACTAGTAATATTACGTCCGATAATGTCGAAAAATTAAAAAAGCTTGCTGATGATGAAGGTACGTTTAGCGAAATGCCAGCAGAACTTTATCAAACAATTACTGATGATGAAGAAATAGAAAACATAATTAGCCAAGTAGATGCGGCAGCAGAAATAGCCAGAGTCCAAAACGGATTAAGCTCATTAATTGATGAATCAGAATCAGAAACAGGTGTTGAAGAAGATTTAGTTAACGAATTTGCCAGCCACTTTAATATTGGTCAAGCTTATTTTGATATAGAGCTTTTTGATGATGCTATCGAAGAATTTCAAGCTGCTTATAGATTTGTTCAACCTTTAGGTATAAACACAGAAGTTTTTCAATGTTGTATTTTATTAGGAAAATGCTTTCGGTTAAAAGAAATGCCGCGCCCAGCACTTATTTGGCTACGAAAAGCTTTTGACACCAAACAATACCAAGAGCCAGAACGCTTAGATCTATTGTATGAAATAGCAGGAGTACACGAAGAACTAGGAGAACAGAAAAAAGCACTAGAAATTTATCAAGAAATTGCTAGAGTTTCTCCAGATTATCAAGATATAAACAAATGTATTTCTAAATTAGGCTAAGCCCAATTACTCCAACATATTAACTAAACTTATCTCTCTTTTTAGTGAACTTTTCTAGTTTTTTTCTTGATAAAATCGTAGAGAACATAATGCCCTAGGTTTACTACGCTGGTAAAATAAGCTTTACCGCGAGCGATTTCTGTAACTTTTTTCACAAAATCTACTAGGTAATAGTCATCTGTTAACATAAAAGTATTAATTAAGATACCTGACTTACGACAAATAGCAACTTCTTTTAAGGTTTCTTGAATAATTAAAGGATCTAGTCCCATTGGATTTTTATAAAGATATCGCCCGCTAGCTGTTGGTTCGGCATAATTAAGAGCTTGTTTAGCACGCTTTCCAGAGGTTCCCTCCATAAACATTGCTGAAGGTTTACCATCTGTAATCATTATAATTTGCTTCATTTCCTTTTGTTGAGAGGTAAGTAAACGACGTGATAATCGTAATCCTTCTAGAGTATTGGTATGATATGGCCCAACTTGGACTTGAGCTAGTTTAGAAAAAGGAATCTCCTCTGCTCCATCATGAAAAAGTACTACTCGAATACTATCACCAGGGTATTGAGTGCGAATTAAATGCGCTAAGGCTAAAGCTACTCGTTTTGCTGGGGTAAAGCGGTCTTCTCCATACAAAATCATTGAATGGCTACAGTCAAGCATTACAACAGTTGCACAAGAACTATAGTACTCTGACTGATGAACCATTAAATCTCTATATTCCAAATTAAGTGGTGTTCCCAGTCCTTCACGTTTAATTGCAGATAGTAAAGTCGCATTAACATCTAGGTTGAGTGTATCACCAAATTCATAAGCTTTTGAGGCTTCATTTGCTTCAATACTAGTAGATAAATGTGTAGTGTCATGACGGCCAATGCTACTACGTCCTAGGCTTCCCATTAAATCTCGCAAGGCTTTAAACCCAAGAAAATCCATACCTTTATCTGTTAGCTTAAACTTTACCCCTTTTGCCCATTCAGGATCTAAGCGACCTTGTTTGGTCATTTGTTGACGCAAGGCTTGGGCAGTTTCTTCATCTTCAACGGTGATATAGCCTTCTTTCATTAACTTCTCAATTAAGCGATCTAGTAGTTCTGCTAAAATCTCTTCACGAATATTGCCATTTTCATCTTGGAGTTGTTTTAGCTCTAAGTCAGAAAGCAACCCTTGTAGCAAAGCTTGACGGATAGCTTGTTCTAGATCACTTAGACTTTGTTCTTGAGCCGAATTAGAGGTTGACCGACGACGGCGAGAATGACCTTGAAAGCCGCTTTGTAAAAAAAACTCTGTTAGTTTATTTAAAAGTTCATCTAAACTGAGTTCTGACCAATCAAGTCCAGTCCACTTAGCATATTTAGTAAATTTCATGGGGTTCCTAATTTGCTATTGTGCTTTTTTAGCGATTAAATCTTGAGCAGCAGCAATAGCTTCTACTAAGTTAGTCACTTTACCATCTAGTTGTAATTCATAGACAGTGCGAGTAATTTCTCCTATTCGTCGCCCAGGTTTTAGCCCTAATTCTAATAAATGTCGTCCTAACAAAATTGCTTCAGGGGCAGACTTTTCAACTCCTAAAGCTAATACTCGTTGCAGAAACCATTCTTGGGCGGTTGCGTTTGGCTCAGGGGCATCTATAGCATGACGACCTAAAGAATCTGCCTTTGCAACTAAATAAAGCAACTGCATTTCGCATTTACGTGCTAGTCGCCTAAATGCACCATCTGTAATCGTATCTTTTTGCTTATAAAATTGTCCTGGCTTAAGGTGATTTGCTACTAAGGCTATCACTTGATCCTGTACATGATAGCTGTCTATATTGTGAATATTAAGGCGATCTAGCATTTTCTCTGTAGGCGCAACACCAGCTTCTTCATGTGCTAAAGATCTAATACGTCCATCTATTTCTTTAGTAGTAGAAGGTTTGCCAAGATCGTGACAAAGAACCCCTAACATTACTGTTGTTTGCTGAGCTTTAGGTAAATTACTAGTTAGTTGGGCTGCTTCATCCATCGCTTGTAGCGTATGTATCCAAACATCTCCTTCAGGATGCCAATCTTTTTCTTGTGGACAACCTACTAGGGTTTTTAATTCAGGGAAAAGTTGATCGATAACTCCTATTTCTAGACCAATTTGCCACCCAATTGAAGGCTTTTTAGCTCTAAGGAGTAGTTTTTCTATTTCTCCCCAAATTCGTTCACAGGGTAAGTCTGTAAGGTCAATCGTGCGGCATAACGCTTTAGTTTCTTCTGCAACAGTAAGTTCAAAACGTGCTGCAAATTGCATTGCCCTAAGCACTCTTAAAGAGTCTTCAATAAAAGTCGTAGGGTCAACTACTCTTAAAGTACGGGCTTTTAAGTCATCAATTCCATAATAAGGATCTAACACTTCGCCTGTAATGGGGTTACACATTATGGCATTAATAGTAAAATCGCGTCTTTTAGCCGCTTCCAGAGTAGTCATATTAGGGTCACCAGTGACAGTAAAACCACGATGCCCCCGACCAGTTTTAGACTCTCGGCGTGGTAAACTAATGTCTAACTCTATGCGTTCTGCTCCTCGTCCAAAGCCTAATTTATAAACAGTAAAAGCTTCACCTACTGCATCAACACGGCCAAATTTAGCTAGTATAGAGCGAAGACTTTCTGCACTTATTTGATAGACCTCTATATCAAAGTCTCGTGCTGGGGGTAGGTTGTGACTAGTAATTAAACCTAATTGTGACATTACTTGATCACGAACAAGGCCACCAACTAAAAAAGCGCGACCATTTTCTTGTTCAATAGCCGCGCAAATCTTTTGAATTAATCCAATTGCTTTTTCAGAATGGTTAAAAGCTAACTTCATATCAAAACCCTAACAGTTATTTTAACCCTACAGGCTAAGAGGTTGTTTTTGTTAGCAACTACTTTTTAAGGCTTCTGACATACTCTACTAAACCTTGCATTTCTTCTGGTTTAAGTAACCCATTCCACTTAGGCATTGCTCCTTTACCACTACCTTTACCATTAGCAATTGCATCATATAGCTCTTTATCTTTTTCTTTAGCATGCCATGCAGCACTAGTAAAATTTGGTACTTCAGGAGCAACAGCTTTATTACCTTTACCATCTTCACCATGACAAGCTCTGCAACGTCCCAAGAAAAGTTTTTGAGCATCTTCTTTAGAGATAGTTGCATTGGTTGTGCTGGTATCACCGCCTGCG
>CAZHXL010000008.1:50743-54014 GCA_964536575.1 uncultured Clostridia bacterium
GTTGTTGCAGCAGGGCTAGCATCCGGTGCAGGTGTAGCGGATGTTGAAGCCGCAGGAGAGGCTGCTGGGGAAGCGTTTCCGCCCTCAGGAGTAGTTTCACCACCCCCACAAGCCCATGTAAAAGCTAACATCATAATTGATAATACTAGGAATGCTGTATATCTGCGTCGTTCCATGTTTTCCTCCACGCTAGTTTTTTATTAAGACCCAGCACTAAAGTACTGGGCTATTGTCAATTACCCCTCTGGGGCTATTAAGAAATAAAAATCAAGAATTTATGTCATTACAATATAGCTTCAAATATTTGAAAACCCTTTACTTAAAAAATACTTAAGCCTATTTTTTGACACAAATGTGATGCTAGTTGAGTAATAGCAACTCGTTCCTGTTGCATTGTGTCACGCTCACGAACTGTTACTGTATTGTCTTCTAATGTTTGAAAGTCAACAGTGATACAAAAAGGCGTACCGATTTCATCTTGCCGTCGATAAAGTTTTCCTATCCCGGCTGTATCATCATAAACTATTCGTAAGTAAGGTTGTAGGTCATGTCTAATTTTTTTGGCAACTTCAACAATTCTAGGTTCATTTTTCTTCAAAGGAAAAACAGCAACCTTAATTGGGGCAAGCTGGGGGTGTAGTTTTAATACTACTCTGGTGTATTCATCACATAATTTAGCTGCAATTGGACGAGTTTTCTTAAGTACATCTAAGCGATCTGCTCCAGGCATATTACAAACATCTTCAAAAGCAAGCAGGGTTTTAGGTAGCCCATCTACAGCCTTAGCCAAACCTTCGCTAATTGCTTTTAGTTGTTCTAGTGTAGGGCTTTCCTTAGCATCAACCTTTGTTTCACCTGCTTTAGCCTTTTGTTTTTCTGCTTCAGCAACCTTTTTTTCTAAATTTTTAGCCGCTAGAGCACAAGCTTCTCGAAGTTGAGTTAAGTCTGATTCTTTAGGCTCACTTACTAGTTCTTCATTATAAGCTTCACATAAAAAAGCTAGTGTTGCACGATCTGCTCCTGCTGAAGGCTCAATTACATATGGGATATAGCGAGCACCTTTTTTGTTTGTTTCTTGGTCAACATATTGTTCATCAAAATAATCTAGCTTTTGTACACTATCAGTATTTTTTAATAATTTAAGCCGTTCTAGGTCTGCTTCAGGTATGTCTTTACTATGAGCCGACAAGTCGTAGTCTTGACGATTAGCAACGCCTTCTAACTCACTCCAACCCAAAGAACCAGGGAAAATATATTCTATATCTGTAGTGGCTTTTGCATAATGGGCTAATTCTTCTTTGCTTTGCTCACGTTTTTGTAAACGACATGGATCAATACCTAAACGAACATACCAGTTAAATCTTTGCTCTATCCATTCTTGATGCAAAACCTCGTCATCTTTTTCGCCTGATTGAAGATACTTAGGTGGTTTACAGTAGTATTCTATTTCCATTTGCTCAAATTCACGAGTACGAAAAGTAAAATTTCCTGGGGTAATTTCATTACGAAATGATTTACCTATTTGAGCAACACCAAAAGGTAATTTACGCCGCATAGTTTGTTGAACATTAGCAAAATTAACAAAAATGCCTTGGGCGGTTTCTGGCCTTAAATAAGAAACCGAAGAGCTATCCTGGAGCGGCCCTACATTTGTAGTAAACATCAGATTAAATCTTTTAGGCTCTCCTAAATCTGAGCTGCATTTAGGGCATTTTATATTATTTTTCTTTATAATTGCCGAGAGCTCTTCTAATGAAGCCCCTATGGTTGAAATCTTTAGAGCTTCATCTACTAAATGATCTCCCCTAAATCTGCTACCGCATTTCTTACAATCGCAAAGTATGTCTGTAAAGCTATCGACATGGCCAGATGCCTTCCAAACTAATGGGTTTGTTACTATGCTTCCGTCTAACCCAACAACATCGTGCCTTTCCTGAACAAAAGTTTTCCACCATTCTTTTTTAATGTTACTTTTAATCTCAACTCCCAAATGGCCAAAATCGTAAAAACCAGCTAGGCCGCCATATATCTCGGCACTTGGATAAACAAAGCCTTTTCTTTTGCAGAAAGTAGCTAGCTCGTCTATTGATATTTTTGATTTTTTTTCTTCCATTCTGTTTATTACACTTATAAAATATTGTTTTTTTAACTTATTTTTAATTTTATTGGTTACTTCCTTTAAGAAAGGTGAATTTTATACTTAATGGCTTGACTTATTATTACATTGCAGAAACTGTTTATGTTAAAAATGCAAAAGTTTGAGTCGAAAGTTTTATATACTACTTTGTATATACTAAGTAATACCATGCAAGCAATAACTATTAAGATGGAAGATAGATTGTTGGAAGAATTAGACCAGAAGTTAGGAGAACACAGATATAGCACTAGAACAGAATTCATTAGGGATGCAATCAGAGAAAAGCTTTCTGAACTTGAAAAGGAAGAAGTATTAAAAAATCTGGCTCAATTGAAGGGCTCATCGAAAAGAAAAACAAGTTATGCTCAATTACATGCTGCACGTGACAAAGCTTTTGAGATGCTTGAAAAGAAATTTAATATTAAATAATGTTTTGTGGTCTTTTTGGTTTGGTAATGTCTAATAATTTTTTAAAGTGATTATCTAGTGTTACTAATGTTGCTTTATTATCTCTAGCAATAAGTGCGTGTAAAGCATCGCCTTTTGGAACATCTCTTTTTGATGACAAATCTTTTGCTCTTCTTGCTTGTTTTTCTGTAGATTCTACAAATATAAGAATTGGTTTGATTTTCTCAAATAATTTTTCTATTTCATGTGATTGGTAGCCAGCTACACCAAGCTCTAAAATTACAATATCAGAATAAATTGCTTTATCATTATTTTCTGTGATTTTATTTAATAATTTATGTGCCCAGTCTCCTTTTGGTAAATTAGGTTCGTTTCGGTTTTCAAAGAAGTCCAGCCAGATTGAAGTGTCAAGATAGTATTTCTTTGTCATGCAAAATGCAGAATAGTCACTATTAATAAATGTGTTGAAAAACGGAAGAATGGTTTAACCATAAGGAATGTAGATGGGGTTTAAGTGCTAAAGAATTGTTATTTATTCAACAACATTTGTTTTCAACATTTCATTGTATGCTGGCATCCAGCTTTCGTAAATCATTATTAAATGTTCATAGTTTCTTATAACATGAGGAAAACTTTTTCTTAAATCATTAATTATCTGATTGAAATGTTGATAGCTTTCTACAGCAAATTCAAATTCTACTTCCCATGGAGCCAAACTTCTGATAT
>CAZHXL010000008.1:54024-54909 GCA_964536575.1 uncultured Clostridia bacterium
GTCTCACCCATTCAAAAAGACTTTTCTCATCTTGTTTGGATAAATTTCTAAAATAAATGATAGCTTAAAAAATTCTAGTCCTAATTTGTTAAAATCTAGTGCGATTCTGTAGTTTAAAATAATCTTTTTTTCTTCGAGTTTTCTTATTCTGCCTCTTACTATTTCTATAGTAGAGTTAACTCTTCGTGCTAATTCCATTATAGGAATTCTAGTCTCATTTGCTAAGATTATTAATATTTTATAATCCAGCTCATCAATTTTGTTATCAACAACGTCTCCTCCAAAAACTACACTTTGAACATCTTTATCATTGATAAAGAACTTCTTGCTGTACTGAGTATTATCTACCATTGTCCCTAAAACTTTACTGATAATAATATGCTCCCATCTTGCAAGTAAAAAATTAATTTTTTCATAATATTCTATTATGCTTTTTGATAGAATAGCAAACACACAATCAAAAACCCCATCAGAAATTCCATACCAATAGATGTCTTTGCTATGCTTTAATTCTTCAAAAAACTTTTCTCTTTCGTTAGGAATATTCTCTAGTTTTAGATAAACTTTAAACATAAAGTAGCCTAGCTTATTGGGATTAATAGAAGTAATAAAACCTTGGATTATTCCGTTTTTCTGTAATTGCTGTATTCTGTATTTAACAGCTTCTCTTGATTTTTTAACCTTTTTTGCTAAGATAGAGTTTGGTATCCTGCAATCTTTGTCTAATTCTGTTAAAATTCCAGCGATAATTTAATATGTATGCTTCCCTATTATTACCATTAATAAGTAGTTAAATTTTGTGGTAAAATGGGGAAGAACTTTGATGCGGACTTGTATGTACTTGATGAAAAGCAATTAATGCAATACAGACATTTCAACTTAGAA
>CAZHXL010000009.1:0-7048 GCA_964536575.1 uncultured Clostridia bacterium
CTTGTTACTTCTCTCAAGTGGATGCCTTCCTGATACCAACCCTTGTTGCTTCTCCCACTTTGATGCCATTCATGACACCACTTTTTGTTACTTATCTCAAGTGGATGCACTTCCTGCCACCAACCCTTGTTATTTCTCCTGTACTGGGATTAATTTGATTGATAACAAGATTGTTAAACCCTGCAGCAAAAAACACATTTCCTGATTTATCTGTAGTCATAGAAAAACCACTAAAATCACTTTTTAATAGGTTAACTACTCCTGTATTACTATCAATCCTACGTAGGTTTGGGGAAGATGTGAAAACATAAATATTGTCTTTAATGTCAACTACCATCTTAAATATAAAAGTGAAGCCTGCATTTAAGGCTGGGCCATTATCGCCACTATCAAAAGCAATTTTGTTACCAGCGATAGTAGTAATAATGCCTGTTTGTATGTTTACTTTCCTAATGCGGCTACCAACACTCTTATTATCTCTATTATCTGCTATCAGCAAATTATCTTGGCTATCAACAGCTAAAGAGTAAGGAAAACAAATAGCATTAACAGCTAAAGCAGCATCACCATCATCAATAGTAAGACTAGTGTCTTTACCAACAACAGTAGAAATTTCACCTGTAAAAGCGTCTATTTTTCTTACCAACCCATTAGCATAATCGGCTAAATAAATGTTGCCTTTTGAATCAGTTGCTACATCTTTAACCGTACCAATAGCAGCTTTTTGTGCCAAAATATCATCACCAGAAAGATTAAAATTCTTATTACCTGCTATTGGAAACGCGCCCAAAGTAGTTGGATTAAATTGGTAAACAAAGTTTGGTATAGCAGTAAAAAAGAGGTTTCCAAGACCATTTAAAGCAATCCTTCCAATGGTAAAATTAACACCTGGAGACAAAGTAGCAAAATTACTAATTTTAGGTACTTTAACTGTTAAAATCCCTGTTTTTAAGTCAACCTGTAAAATTTCATTAGCTGGACTATCTTTAGTACCTAGTCCACCAAAATCTGAAATAAATAGTTGACCTTCTGGAGAAACTACTATCCCACTTGGGCTAAATAAGCCAACTTGAGTAGCTAGCTTAGCATTTCTGCCATTAACACTATCCCTATTACTATTACCAGCTACAGTAGTAATAATGCCAGTTCTGGCATCAATTTTTCTTACTCGTTCGCTAGATATTTCACATATAAAAATATTATTGGCATCATCTAAGGCAAGAGTAAAAGCAAGACCAAAGCTTGCTTGAGTAGCTACACCATTATCACCAGCAAACTTCTCTTTGCCATTACCAGCAATAGTATTAATAACCCCTGTTTTTGCATTAATTTGGCGTAGACGAGTAGCTTCTAAAATTAATAAATTACCATTTTTATCAAAAGCAATATCTTGAATATCCCTAAATCCCGCTTTTTCTGCTGGCCCACCATCTCCTGAAGAGATAAACCCATTTCCACCAGCAATAGTAGTAATAGTATTTGTTAATGCGTCGATCTCTCGAATACGATTTCCTATACCATCAGCAACAACTAAATTACCATTTTTATTAATTGCTACACTGATAGTACTAAGAGCAGCCGTAGTAGCCAAAACACCATCTTCAAAAGAAGATCCACCACCAGCTACAGTAGTAATGACTCTTGTATTACTATCTATACGACGGATACGTAAAGCTTCAGCAATAAAAACATTGTCTCTACTATCTGTAATTACTTTACTTGGTATAGAAAGACCACTGTCTGTTGCCTTTGCACCATCTCCAGTAAATATAGTGCCTCCAGTAAGAGTAGTTATTTCACCAACAGCTAATTCTGATGCTGATTTAGCAACAGCACTTAAAGTGCTTTGGGCTAATCCTCCACGAGTTAAAACAGAAAGAGTTAATTTTCCTGGTACTTTTGGTGCTACAACCCGAAAGCGTAATTCCTCAGCACTAATAACAGAAACTGATTGAGCTAGTTGGCCTCCAACAATAACTTGAGTTTCTGGAGCAAAACTCTTTCCTTTTATTACAAATTCTTTTGTTTCTTTTAAGTTAATAGTATCTGGTTCAACAGTGATAATCTCTGGCCCTCCAACAGAAACCACTTTCAAAGCCTCAGATTTAGCTACGCCATTATCTAAAACAAAAACCTCTGAGCCTTTAAGAGTTAAGCTAATAGCCTTGTTAAAAGTAACATCTTGTTGGGCTAATGAGGCTACTTCAGAAAACCCATCTTGAGAGCGAGTAACTATTTGAACCCCTGTATTATCAATAACATAAATATTATTTAATCCATCTATTCCAACAGCTTGAGGGCGATTAAAAGAAATTTCTGTTACTGTAGGGGTTGCCTTAGATCTCGCCAAAGTCGACACCTTACCAATAGGAGCACCACTATTACTACGTAAAATTTCAATTAATCGAACTCTATTATTATCTTCATCAGCAACCGTAAGCAAGCGGCCATCATTACTAAGTGCCATACCTGATGGGCGATGGAATTTAGCTTCATTTCCCATTCCATCGTCTTTACCACTTTCACCAGGTTTTCCTGCTAGAAGAAAAACTTGTTTTAAGGAAAAATCTGCATAATAAATCGCGTGGTTATCTGTATCAGCAATATAGAGATTGCCCCCATTATCAGTAACTACGCCTCTAGGGCTATTAAGTAATACATTATCAAAATCTGCACCTTTACTAGTAAACCGGCTAATGCCTGGAGTGCCTTTTCCAATAATAGTTTCTACCTGTTTATTAAATCCTATTTTTCTAATGCTATGATTAAGTGTATCTGTAACATAAAGTCCGCCTTTATTGGTGTTATCCACGCTTATTGCAGTTGGCCCAGCAAAAAGGGCTTCTTTTACTTTACCATTTTTGTTTCCAGCAACTTCTAATTTACCAGCAAAAACTTTAAGTGTTGAATTTAAGGCTTTATCTGTTCTAAATATGACATTTTGTGTAGGGTTAGAGATATAAACTGCACCTGCTGAATCTGTTTTAGTATCACCAGGTACGATTGACCCATTAGCTTTTCTTACTTTAGCCACCGCTACAAAAACTGAGAAGGACTCTGAGCCACGAGTAGCAGTGATTGTAGCAAAACCTGTTTTAATTCCTGATACTTGCCCTGTACTCAAGTCAACTTGAGCAATATCAGGACTACCTGACATCCAACTTATTTGGCTATCTAAAGCAATTCCATTACTATCAATAGCAGTAAGAGTAATAAGATTACCTTCGTTAACCACAGGGTTTTTCTGTTTAATTTGAAAACTTTGTGTGTTTGCTTTTACTGTTGAAAAAACAAATTCTTTAACTTGATACCTATTGCTTGAAGACAAAGAAACAAACAGAATTGTTATTAGCAAAAAAAACAAAACTGGTTTTTTATACATAAGTCTCTGTACCTTAATAAAAATTTATGAATTTTAGGAGTATAAAACTTTACTAATTCTTAATATTTGCTTACATAATAGACGCGGAAGATTTAAGAAAATTCTATCACTAAACCTGGTAAAAATTTTAATGCTTTTAGTTTTTAACACTAATTACTTTTTTGAGGTTTTTACTACCGTAGGAGCGTCTTAGGAGTAATGGAAGAAAGCTTAGTAGAGTCTAACTTGATTTGATTTGATTTGTTAGTAACATTTTCTTACTTAAATATAAATTAGACCCTAGTAAGCTTTAGGTTGTGATTTATTAAGAAAGCTTAACTAGTCTTATAGCGTTAAAATCTGTACCACTAATTACAATATAAAGATTACCTTGCTTATCAACAACAATCCTAGTGCTCTCTTGTAAATTAGCTTCTGTAGCTAAACCGCCATCACCTTTATAACCTCTATCATTAGGAGTAGGAGCTTTATTACCAGCTATTGTGCTAATTATTTTTGTTTGAGCATCTACTCGTCGTACAAACCGGAGAGGTTTTCCTTGAGAGAAAATCTCTTGGCATAAAACAAAAAGATTACCTGTCTTATCTACAGCCAGCCCATCAACCATACCTAAACCTGCTTGAAAAAGTGGGCCGTTATCACCAGTAATTTGTCCTGGTGAAATAGCACTATTACCAGCAAAAACAGTTACTTTACCGGTTCTAGGATTAATATTACGAATAAGGGACTGTCCTTCACTAAATAGTATATTACCTGACTTATTTACTGTTAAGGTAGAAAAATTACCAAAACTACCTATTTGAGCGACTAGAGTAATAATGCCTGTTTTAGAATCAATCTTACGTAAGTTACCTTCTTTAGTGATAAAGAAAATATTATCTTGTGAATCTAGTACTAAATCAAAATTTAGGCTTATTCCTGCTTCTGTTGCTAGGCCATTATCACCAGAATCTTTCCCCTCACCATTACCAGCTACTGATGTAATAATACCTGTTTTTAGGTTTACTTTTCGTAATCGTGTAGCAAAATGTCTATTATCTAAAATAATTAAATTATCGGCACTATCAACTTCTAAAGCAAATGGTTTACAAATTGCGTTAATTGCTGGCCCACCATCACCATCACCAATAGTTCTGTCAGTATCTCCTCCTACAACACTAGTAAGCTTACCAGTAATAGAATCTATTTTCCTTACCAACCCATTAGCTGAATCAGCTAGGTATAGATTATTATTTGAGTCAAAAGCAATATCTACAGTATTGCCTAAAGTAGTAGTTTGAACTAAAGTTCCATCTTCAGAAAAATTAATTCTTGTGCTACCAGCGATTGGTGTGGCTATTCCAGTACCAAGATTAAGACGATAAACAATATTAGAACTACTAAAGAAAAGATTACCAAGACCGTCTAAAGTTGATATACCAAAAACAGAAAAGTCTGAAAGAGGGATTTCAAAATTAAGAAGCTTTATTCCTACAGCACGCATACGTCCTGTTTTTAAATCAATTTGTGAAATGGTACCTAAGAATCTAACTTCCCTAGATTGTTCCACTAGATTTACGTCAGTAACAAATAGAATATTATCAGAGGTAATAGTAATAGATGAGGGGCTGACTAAATGCACTTTCCTAGCTAATTTACCTTCTCGGCTCTGTTTAATAAATGATTCTCTATTCTTAGAAGTAAGCCTTTTACCAGTACCAGCAATTGTAGTAATTATCCCATCTATACCTATGCGTCTTATACGATTAGATGCTTCTCCAATGTAAATATTACCATGGGTATCAACATCTATAGAAGTAGCCAAACCAAAACCAGCATCTTTAGCTGGGCCATTATCACCACTAAAAGTAGTAATACCATTACCAGCTATAGTTGTAATCACATTAGTTAAACTATCAATACGACGTATTCGAGACGGCTCTAATATTAACAAATTGCCATTAGGATCAAAAACTAGATCTATAACCCTATCAAAGCCTGCTTGAAGAGCTAAACCATTATCGCCACCAAACTTACGGTCTTCTTTGCCAGCTATAGTTGTAATAAGATTTGTTAAACTATCTATACGTTTTACACTTTGCGTAAGATTATCAAGAACAAACAAGTTACCAGATTTATCTACTGCAATACTAATAGGAAATATCGTAGCAGTATTAGCTAATACCCCATCCTTTAAAGAATTTCCAGAACCAGCAATAGTAGTAATAATACTTGTCTGTGCATCAACCCTACGTATTGTAAAAGCTTCTGCAATAAATAAATTGCCATTACTATCTACAACAGTTTTACGTGGAAACTTCAAACTACTTTGTTCTGAACGACCACCATCGCCAGTAAAAACACGTCCTCCAGCAATAGTAGTAATCTCGCCAACACCAAGCATAGAAGCAGGTTTAGCCACAACATCAAGTGGAAGTTGAGCTAGTCCTCCACGAGTTAGGATAGATAGTGTTAGTTTTCCAGGAGTATCTTGAGCAGGAAAACGAAAGCGTATTTCTTCTGCACTTATTACACTTACATCTTGAGCCTGTTTTCCTCCTACAACTACTTGGCTTTCTGGAGCAAAGCTTTTTCCTTTTACTATAATCTCTCTATTTTCACCTAAATTAATAATTGCTGGTTTAACAGAACCTATTTCTGGGCCACCAACTGATACTATTTTCAAAGACTCTGCATCTACTTCATCACTATCTAATACAAAAGCCTCTGTTCCTTTTACTGTAATGCTTACTGCTTGATTAAATGATACTTCTTGTTGGGCTAATTGCATTACTTGTGGTATTTGCCCTTGAGCACGAGTAATTAACTGCACTCCCGTTTTGTCTAATACATAAATATTTCCTAGTCCATCTATACTTACTGACTGAGGTTGCTCAAAAACAGCTTCTGTAGTTGTTTCTGCTGATGTTGAACTAACTAGGGACTGTGTTGAATTAGCTACACTTAAAGTAGAAACATTAGCAACTACAACACCACTGCTATCACGAGAAATATCAATAAGACGAACACGATTATTATCTTCATCTGCAACCGTCAAAAGTCTTCCATCATTACTCAAAGCTATTCCCGCCGGACGACGAAACTTAGCCTTGCGTCCTATTCCATCATCTTTACCACTTTGACCTGGTTCTCCTGCTAGTAAAAAGAGTTTTTGTAAAGACATATCAGCATAGTAAATTGCATGGTTATCTGTATCTGCTATATAGAGGTTTCATCACTTACTACTCCTCTTGGACTACTAAGTAATATATTGTCAAAGCTTATTGCTTTATTATCAAAATGGCTTACTCCTGGTGAACCTTTTCCTATCACTGTTTCAACTTGTTTATTAAACCCTACTTTTCTAATACTATGATTAAGTGTATCTGCTACATAGAGTCCACCATTAACACTATTATTTACTCCTATTGCTGTTGGCCCTGCAAATAGTGCTTCTTCTAACCTACCATTTCTGTTTCCAGCTGTTTTTAAGGTTCCTGTATAAACTTGCAAAGGAGCATTTAGCTTATTATCAGCCTTAAGTATTACATTTTGTAAAGGATTGGATATATAAACACTCCCATTTGAGTCTGTTTTAGTATCTCCAGGGATTTTAGCTGTATTGGCTCTTTTCACCTTTGCTACTACTACAAAAACAGATGATGTTTCTCCTGCTCTACTTGCAGT
>CAZHXL010000009.1:7058-8988 GCA_964536575.1 uncultured Clostridia bacterium
TAATTGTTACAAAACCTGTCTTAATTCCTAATACTTCTCCTGTGTTTGTATTAACTTGTGCAATATCTGGGCTTCCTGATTGCCAACTTACTCCATTTTGTATGTTAGAGCCTGTTTTATCTACAGTTGTTAAGACAATTCTATTATTTTCATTAACTACTGGATTTTTTTGTTTTATTCTAAAACCCTGCTCAGCAGCTTTTGTACCTAGTGGAAATACTGATTCTCCTGACTTATAAAAATTGTTTGGGCTTAATAAAACAAAAAAAACTATTAATAATAAAAAAATAAAAAAAACTCTTTTCATAGCATCTTGTACCCTTTAGATTAAACTATTTTTAATTACTATTCTTACTAGGTAGACGCGTAAGATTTAAGGAAATCCTATCATTAAACCCGGAAAAATTTTCCTGTATTGCCTGAAGATTATGTTTTAAAAGTGTTATAGGTTTGATTTGGCTTGGTTTAGCTTGATTTGAAAAATAATAAGGTTTATTGGAAAACTATATTTCGTGGCGATTTGTTAAAGCTTTATGCATGGTCACTTCATCAGCGTACTCTAAATCGCTACCAACAGGAAGCCCCATTGCAATACGTGTAACCTTTACCCCTAAGGGCTTTAATAGTCGCCCTAAGTAGTTTGCAGTAGCTTCTCCCTCGGTAGTAGGGTTAGTAGCTAGAATAATTTCCTCTATTTCTCCTGACCGCATACGTTCAAACAAGTTTTTAATTTTTAACTCTTCTGGCCCAATGCCACGAATAGGAGACAGTGCTCCATGTAAAACATGATAGAGTCCATGATACTCACGGGTTTTTTCTACACTAACTAAATTATGAGGTTCTTCAATAACGCAAATTAGCTTTTGATCTCGTGTTGGGCTAGCACAATAGCGGCATGGGTCTATATCTGTAATATTATTACATAAAGAACAAAAAATAATTTTATCCTTAACTTCTTTCATTGCATTAACTAAGTTTTCTACTTTTTCTCTATCTGTTTGCAAAAGATGAAAGGCAATTCGCTGGGCTGACTTATGCCCTACTCCAGGTAAGCGTTTAAGCTCATCAATTAAGCGCGCTACTGGTTCTGCATATTCCAACATTGCTATTACCTCATTAAAAGTATTAGTTCGTAGGGGTAACCTTTGTTAGGGCGACCATATAGGTTCGCCCTTTTGCCCTAGCTGCCTTTAGACTAAACAGACGTTTAAAAATTAGAATTCTAAAATCCTAGAATCCTAGGCCAAGACCACCAAGTAATCCGCCCATCTGATCTTGCATTATGGACTGTCCTTTTTCATCTGCCTTACGGCTTGCTTCGTTAACAGCAGCAACTATTAAGTCTTGTAGCATCTCTACATCCCCATCTTTCATTGCGTCATGATCAATTTTTATAGAAAGCATTTCTTTTAATCCAGACATTTGTACTGTTACAATACCCCCACCTGCTGAAGCATCAACTTTAATCGCTTTTAATTTCTTTTGCATGTCATCTTGATGTTTTTGAGCTTCTTTCATTACATTTTGCATTTGGCGTGGATCAAAGGGTAATTTCATTGTTTTAACTCCTTAACTTTGTCTATTTATTTAAGTTATTTAAGCTATAAGTAATAGGAAAATTTCGACTATCATAGCATAATTTGCTCAATACGTCGCACTATGCTCACCAAACTATTTTTTTCTTTCTTCTTGCTCTTTAACCTCTATTATTTCACCCTTAAAGGTCTTAAGAAATGTTTGTACAATTGGCGACTCTTCAGCTTGCTTACGTAGTTGCTCCTGCTTAACTTCTAATAAGTTTTCTTCTAAGGCAGTCGTTTCGAGTTTTATATCAAGTCTTAGCTCTTTTCCTATAATGGCTTTCGCTACATCAATTAAAGCTTGTTTGTTTTCTTTATTTGTTACAGTTTGATAAAAAACCTTTGCCTTT
>CAZHXL010000009.1:8998-12446 GCA_964536575.1 uncultured Clostridia bacterium
TTCATTAAAACGTATTTTTAATACATTATTTTGTACTTCTACTGTTCCTTGTTCTACAGCACCCAATAGCATCCCTTTATGTCGTGCTTCTAGCTCATTTTTTAATAGCTCTACTATGTCTTTTATAGGAGAAACATTTGAGCTTATTTCTATTTCTTCGTCTAGGTTTTGGGCTTCAATTTCAGCAATAGTATCTTTAATAGTATCTTTATTATCTTTTTTTACTGGTAAAGGAAACTGTGCAACTTTACTTGAACTAGTTATAGGTTCTACTTTTTGTGATAGTTTTGTTACTGTAGAAGAGCTAGTATTTTCTACTATTTTACTAATAGGCTTAATTTTACTAGATTCTTTGTTTAATTCTTTGTTTAATTCTTTGTTTATATTTGTTACTTTAGCTGATATTTCTGCCTGAATTGAACTAACAGGATTAGATATAATTGGAGTAACTATTCTTGGTGTTGTAGTCAAATCACCTGTGATTTTTTCTTCTAATGCTTTTAGCCAAAAAACTATTTCTTCTATATTTTGTAGTTTAGTAAGCTGTCCTAGCTTAATTAATCCTATTTCTAAATGAAATTTAGGTTGAGAGCTTAACTTTATTTCCTGTTCAAGGCTAGTAAGTAAATGGAAAAATCTTACTAAATTTTCATTGGTAAAATGACTAGCTTGTTCTTGATAGCTCGCTAGCTCACTACTAAGAATAGAAAGGATTTCCCGGTCATAGCCAACAATCTTTAACATTACTAAATTACGGAAATGCACCATTAAATCACGACAAAATTGTCTTAAATCATAGCCTGTTTCTGCAAGTTTAGCAGTTAGGTAGATTAGTTTTTTTTCATCATGGCTTGCTATAGCAAAAGTAAAATCTCTTAGTGTTTGTTGATTAATAAGCCCTAGAGCATCATGCACATTTTCTTCACTAATTTCTGTACCAGCAAAGCTAATAACTTGATCAAAGGCTGATTGAGCGTCTCTCATGCTGCCTTGACCAGCAAAAGCAATCATCATCAATGCATCGTCATTAATTGATACTTTTTCTGCATCAGCAATTAAGCGTAAGCGTAAAAAAATAGACTCAGCAGCAATAGTGCGAAATTCAAAATGTTGACAACGAGAAAGAATAGTTTGAGGAAGTTTATGTATTTCTGTGGTTGCTAAAATAAAAATAATATGTGGTGGAGGTTCTTCTAAAGTCTTGAGTAGCGCGTTAAACGCACTAATTGAAAGCATATGGACTTCATCAATAATAAAAATTTTATAGCGATCGCGAGCAGGATTTATTGCTACAGTGTTAATAATTACATCACGAACATTGTCTACACCTGTGTTAGAAGCAGCATCTATTTCTAACACATCAATAGACCCGCCTGAGGTAATTTCTAAACAGGAATCACACTTTCCACAAGGTGTAGGCGTAACCTGTTCAAAGCAATTCAAGGCTTTTGCTAAAATTCTTGCTGTTGTAGTTTTACCACAACCTCTTGGCCCAGAAAAAATAAACGCGTGATGTAGGCGGTTCATCTTAATAGAGTTTTGAAGTGTTCGAGTGATTGACTCTTGGCCTGTTACTTCTTCAAAAGATTGAGGCCGCCATTTGCGAGCAATGACTTGGTAGGACATATAGAAACTATTTGATCTGGGAATTTTGTAGATTAAAAAACTCTTTGATCGGACCCCGGTTGCACGGCAACACATGGCTTGCTGGTTAGTGCTGCTACGTTCCCGCCCTGACACGGTTCCCGGTTCGCTATTGTACCGCGTCGGAGCCCGGTCAAAGAGTTTTTCAAAAAACTATGATAGAGTAAAACTGCGCGTTTACCCTTTATAGACTAAAAAGACTGCTTGGTGGGATCCCGGTTGAACGACAACACACGACTACGTAGTACCGTTGCTACGTTCCCGTCCTGGCGGGGTTCCTATTTCGCCGTTGTACCGCGCCGGGACCCCACCAAACAGTCTCTAATTCAAAGAAGCTCTAAACATTTATTGCTGACGGAGAGGGCGAGATTCGAACTCGCGATACGGTTTCCCATACGCACGCCTTCCAAGCGTGTGGTTTCAACCACTCACCCACCTCTCCTTAGGTTAATACAGGTTAATATACTTGGGTGAAGCGAGAAAAGCCATTCTACATAGACACTAACAAAATGTCCAAACTTATTTCCGTCAAATTTGCTGACGGAGGGAGGGGGACTCGAACCCCCAAGCGGTTTCCCGCGCCGGTTTTCGAAACCGGTGCCTTACCATTAGACTACCCCTCCTACTCTGGAGATCTAGGTTTATCTTCTGGCGCGAAAGAACTTCTGCATAACCGCTCGACATTCCTCTTCTAATACTTGGCTAGTAACACTAATTTGGTGATTTAATTTAATGCTATTACATAGTTGAAAAACAGAGTCAACCGCTCCTGCTCTTAAGTCCTTAGTACCGTAAACTAACCGAGCAATTCGCGCCCAAACCATTGCTCCTGCACACATTGAGCAAGGTTCTACAGTAGTATAAAGTGTTGTACCTGCTAGACGGTAATTACCAATCTCTTTAGCAGCATTTCTTATTACTACTATTTCTGCATGAGCAGTTGGATCAATATCTAACCGAGTACGATTATAACCAACTGAGACTACTTTTTCTTCAAAGATCAGAACCGCCCCAATAGGAACTTCATCAAGCAAGTACGCGCTTTGAGCAGCTTCTAGTGCCAAGCGCATAAAGACTTTATCTTGTTCTAGGTTAACAAAATTGGGTTTTTCAAAACGAATGGGCATAATAGCGTTACGCTTTATTTCTGTCAAGCAAATTCTTGTTTGTAGGGCTTTTTTTGCTCAAAAAATATACTCTATAATTTTGTAAAAACCTACTTTTTATTTTTACTAATAAATTTTTTGACACGGAGGTTTTATGATTATCGACTTACATCTTCATACTCTTTACTCAGAAGACTCTTTAATTGCCCCAGAAGACCTTATTGAACAGGCAATTAGAGTTGGTTTAGATGGTATTTGTATAACAGAACACAACTCATTTCAAGCTTCAGAAATTGTTGAAGAGTTTGCTTTTGGTACGCCAATAAAAGTTTTTCGTGGAGTTGAAGTTACAACTGACCTAGGACATTTACTGGTCTATGGCCTAGATCAAAAACAATGGCAACCATTTGAAAATAAATCTGGACTTGCCATTCAAGAACTAATTGAATATGTGAGAGGTTGTGGTGGGGTTTGTGTTCCTGCTCATCCATTTCGTTTTCAGTCTCCTAGTGTCGGAGATAAACTAGAAACTCTGATTGGAATATTTGCTATTGAAGGCTATAACGGTAAATCAGATATTGAGGAAAACCGTTTAGCTTGGGAGCAAGCTCAAAAGCTAAATCTAAAGCTTATTGGTGGGAGTGACGCACATGTAATAGGTGATGTAGGAAAATGTGTTACAGAGTTTCCCAAATATA